>DAOVDN010000090.1 GCA_030669465.1 Desulfobacterales bacterium
CAGGTTTTGTGTACGGATCACTTAAGGCACTTATATATATTGTAATCTGGGTATATTACCTCGCCTCAATAACACTTTTTACTGCTGAACTTATATCTGTTTGCGAACGAAAAAGGAATTTAAGGGTGTCTGTGTCACCCAAGGTAATCAAAGCCCTCAGGCGTTACGCCGAAATGTATAAGCGTGTTGAAAACAGGTAATAATTCATTCCATCGGAGATATGAAATTTTTGCAGAAATGACTGCTAAAATTTATTCTCGTCCTGTTATCCCCCTTCTGGTATCCATGATATCGGGCATAGCATCCGGTTCATGGTTTCCAGGATATAGAGTGTGGTCGTATCCCGTCATTTTTGTATGCGCTGCTTTAATACTCTATCTCATTAAACAAAAGAAAACGGTTTTTATTTCGCCCATTATCCTGTTTATTGCTCTTGGCTATCTTTCCATACAACCATGGGTTTCTCCCAGGTTCCCTTCAAATCACGTTATTAATTTTGCAGACACACATAAATGGAAGATTGTCGGTGTAATCGACAAGAGTCCTGTAATATATAAAAACAGGCTCAGGTTTATTTTGCAGGTCGAAACCCTTGTTGAAGATAATAGATCTTTTCCTGTTACAGGAAAGATTCGTGTAACTGTGACTGGAAACATGCCCAATCTCTCTGTTGGCGACAGGATCTCCTTTGCCGGCAGGATCAGATCGATCAGGAATTTCAATAACCCTGGAGGATTTGACTACAGAAGATACATGGCTTTCAAGAAAATTTGGACAACTTCATATGTTCGAGGGGAGAGACTTGTTATACTAAAGAAAAACAGAGAAAAAGGGGTCTGCCGGATTATAGAAGATAGTCGCAACAAAATCTCCGATCTTATTGAAAAGACAGGCCGGGGAGAAGAGCAAGGTGTATTAAAGGCGCTTATTATCGGAGACAGAAATAGCATTCCACAATATTTACGGGAGGCATTTAATCGGGCGGGCGCCGGTCATCTTCTCGCCATTTCAGGGCTTCACATAGGAATTGTCGCAACAGTTACATTTATATTTTTTCGATGGATACTCTCATATTTTAAGCCCTTCCTCTGGAATGCTTGGACCAAAAAGGGAGCCGCGGCCTTATCTCTGTTTCCTGTATTTGCATATGGTCTGCTTTCAGGGATGTCACCTTCCACCCAAAGAGCAGTAATTATGGTCACGGTTTTTCTGATGACATTTCTGCTTGAAAGGGAAAGTGATCCAATTAATACGCTGGCATTAGCAGCAATGCTGATTCTTGCTGCTTATCCGCCATCCCTTTTTGCTATTTCTTTTCAGCTTTCCTTTTCAGCCGTTTTTTCGATAATATATGGCCTTTCCTGGGTGCATAATTATATATGGCCGCACGATAAAAGCATGATTAAAAAAGGATGGCTCTATCAGGCACGGAAAAAGCTGCTTTCTTTTTTATTAGTTTCTTTCTTTGCTATCCTCGGCACCATGCCTCTTGCCATGCTTTACTTCAACCAGGTCTCTCTGGTTGGTCTTTTGGCAAACTTTTTGCTCGTTCCTATTATAGGTTTTATTGTCGTGCCATTGGGATTATTTTCCGTGTTTTTATATCCACTCAGCATTTGCGGAGCCTCATGGTGTATCAACGCAAGCGCTGCTGTCCTGGAACAGTCTCTTAATATTGTGAATTTTTTTGCCCAATTGCCATTTGCGGCAGTGAAAACCATAACCCCGACTTATTTTGAGATATGCTGCTTTTATATATTGGTCTGGGCAGTTTTGAACTTAAAAAGCGTTCAACCCAAAGAGCAGAGAGTAGAGCACACAGGCTATAGCGCAGAGAACGGAGCGCGATTGGCTGTTTTCAGAAGGAAAACAGCCATAATTGTTTTAACGGCAGTAATCCTTGCGGGCAGTATCGATTGTTGCTACTGGTTATATAACAGGTTCTGGCATGATGATTTCAGAGCAACGATTATTGATGTGGGGCAGGGTAGTTGCGCACTTCTGGAGTTGCCCGGAGGACCTTGTTTTCTTGTAGATGGAGGCGGCTTTTCAGATAATTCTGTTTTTGATGTCGGAGCCAGGATAGTTGCTCCCTTTTTGTGGCGCAAAAAGATCAAAACCGTTGATACCATTGTTCTTTCCCATCCAAACAGCGATCATTTAAACGGGCTTTTATATATTGCCAGGCATTTTAATGTAAAAGACATATGGACCAACAATGAAACTGTAGAGACTATAGGCTATCGCAAATTAATGGAGATCATTGAGAAAGATAAAATTCATATGCCCACTTTTAAAGATATATCCCGCATACATGACATAAATGGTGTGCGATTAAAAATTCTCTATCCGCCGAACGATTTTATTGATAAAAGAGAAAAGGAGAAGTGGCGTGATTTAAATAACAATTCTCTTGTCCTTAAAGCAGAGTTTGGATCAAAATCATTTCTTTTTCCAGGAGACATTATGGCTTGTGCGGAAAGAGAACTTGTTGCAATCGCAGGGGATGAATTAAAAAGTACGGTCCTCATAGCCCCTCATCACGGCAGCAGGACATCCAGTACAGGTCCGTTTCTAGATAAGGTTAAGCCGGAACTTGTAATTATATCACTGGGCTGGAAAAACAGTTTTAAATTTCCGCATCCATCGGTTTTAAAAAGATACAAGGAGCTGGGCTGCCGGATATTGCGTACCGACAGCCATGGTGCAGTGACAATATCAACAGATGGTGAGTCCCTTTCCCTCAAAACTACTGTAATCCAGAGTTCATGAGTCACACCCCGGCAAAACCGCAAGACCGTTGGGGTGACCCCACCATGCCACCATGGCTCACCATGACTGGAAAACGCCGATCTTTTGCTCCCTTAACTATCAAGATTTACGGGTTAAGTCTCATAAAATTTAAAAAATCGATAGGCTTTATCAAAAATTATTGCTATGGTATTTTTTTGAAGGTGTTTGACAGAAAAAACAAACCTCTGTACTTCTTCTGGGAGGGGCAAAATGAAAATTGGGATTGGATACTGTAACGAAAAAGAGGCTTTCTCATCAGGCAAAAAAGTAGCTAAAAACGCACTAAAAAATGGCAACATACACAGACCTAATTTTGTGTTTGCCTTTTGCAATGGACAGCTTGATCATGAAGAATTTTTTAGAGGACTGCGATCAGTTGTGGGGAACGAGGTACCAATAGTTGGCGGTTCAGCTATTGGCATAATCACCAATGATTATTTGTCATATGATGGTTGTCCTGCAGGTGCAGCAGTATTACAGTCAGATATACTCCAACACAGAGTTGCAGCAGTGGGTAATTTTGATAAAGATGAAAAACCGGCAGGGAGAAAACTGGCAAAAAAATTATCAAGGGAACTAGATGACAAGCTTTTGCTTATGTTCTATGATTCAATAAAAATTCCTGCAACAGATGAGACACCTCCGGTTTTAAACGCCTCATCACCTTTAATTGAAGGGATAGAAGAAGAACGCCGATCAAATGTGCCTATTATAGGCGCAGGTGTAATAGGAGACTATGCTTTTAGTTCTACAAGGCAGTTTTGCGGTTCTTATGTTGGCAGCCAAAGTGTTGTGGGAGTTATGTTAATCGGAGATTTTAAACCCTATTTTCGAATTATGCATGGCTGCACCCCGTTAGATGGTGTCTATCATAGGATTACAAAGATAGAAGGTTCGGTCATTTACGAAATAGATGGCAAGCCAATTGTTGAGATGATCGATGAGTTATATGGAAATCAGGGTTGGCGGCATCAACATCCTGTCGATCTTTTAACAATAGGTATAAACCATGGAGGAAGATTTGAGGAACCTAAAGAGAGTAACTATGTTAATAGACTGCTTACAGGTATTTTACCTAATGGAGAGGGTGTTGGGATTTTTGAACCAGACCTTGAACCAGGTACAGAAGTACAGTTTATGTTAAGGGATACAGCAAAAATGATAGAATCAGCAAAGAGAAATTCCGCAGAGCTAATGGGGCAAATAGAAGCAGATGGAAGAAAAGCTTTTTTTGGGATGTATATTGATTGTGCAGGACGGACAGCAAGCTATTCAAATACCACAACCGAGGAAGCATCAGAAGTCCAGGCAGTGTTTAACCGATATAACACCCCCTTATTAGGTTTTTATTCTGGGGTTGAAGTTGCCCCTTTCCTTCAAAAGAGCAGAGGATTAGACTGGACAGGAGTCCTGATTGTTTTAGCTAAGGAATAATAACATGGCTGAAGAAAATAAAACCTTGGACAAAAGATGTGCTGAACTGGAAAGGCTGTTAGAAGAAGCAAGACAAGAGGCAACGTATTATCAGAGGATTGCAAAGGAAACTGGAAAAAGAGGTTTAAGAGAAATCGACCGGTTATCAAGACTCATCACCGAGCGTAAGCAAATTGAGGATGAGTTGCGGAAATCCGAAAAGAGATTCAGAGAATTAGCTGATTTATTGCCTGCAACTGTTTTTGAAACGAATACAGAAGGAGATCTCAAATTTGCCAACCAAATTGCATTTGACTTTTTTGGTTATACTCAAAATGATTTTGATAAGGGTTTGAATTGCCTACAAATGCTTATTCCCGAGGATCGAGATAGAGCCAGAAAGAATATTCAGAGGGTATTGAGTGGAAAAAAGTTGGGCGGTATTGATTACACCGCACAGAGGAAAGAGAGCACCACATTCCCTGTTATCATATATGCCAGTCAAATCATTCATGAAAACAAACCGGTGGGCATGAGAGGAATTATCATAAACATCACCGAGCTCAAGCTGGCAGAAGAAGAAAAAGAGAAACTTCAAGCTCAACTCCGACAAGCTCAGAAGATGGAGGCCATCGGCACCCTTGCCGGCGGCATAGCTCACGATTTCAACAACATACTTATGGGAATTCAAGGATACGCCTCTTTGATGCTTTCGGGCATCGATTCCTCGCATCTACATTATGACAGGCTAATACGCATTAAAAAACAGGTTCAAAGCGGGGCCAAGCTAACCAGGCAGCTTCTTGGATATGCCAGGAAGGGAAGATATGATGTCAAACCGATTAGTCTGAACAAGTTGGTGGAAGAGACCTCTAACATTTTTGGCAGAACCAAAAAGGAGATTACGATTCACCGAGAGTTAGCCGAAGACTTATTTGTCGTAGAGGCAGACCAGGGACAAATTGAGCAGGTCCTGTTGAATCTGTATGTCAATGCTGCAGACGCCATGCCTGGCGGTGGGAATCTTATCTTGAAGACCATGAATACAACCCACGATAATATGAAAGGGAAGGCATATAATCCGGAGCCGGGCAACTATCTCCTGCTAACGGTGACAGACACAGGCATGGGCATAGGCAAAAAGACCCAGGAGCGCATCTTTGATCCATTCTTTACGACCAAGGAGATGGGCAGGGGGACCGGTCTTGGCCTGGCTTCGGCTTACGGTATCATCAAGGGTCACGGTGGATACATTGATGTCGAATCCAAAAAAGGGAAAGAAACGACATTCAGTATATATCTGCCCGCATCAGAAAAAAAAGTCCGAAAAGCAGTCAAAACTGCTGAGCAGTTCATAAAGGGAACCGGAACGGTCCTGCTGGTAGACGATGAAGAGGTAATCCTGGAAGTAGGCGAGGGATTGTTAGAGACTATAGGCTACCGGGTACTAATAGCCAGGGACGGAAAAGAGGCCGTCGAGGTTTATAGGAAGAATAAGGATGACATAGACATCGTCCTTTTGGACATGGTTATGGCCAATATGGGTGGTAGCGAAGCCTATGACCGGATGAAGGAGATCAACCCCAAGGTAAAGGTTCTCCTTTCAAGCGGC
>DAOVDN010000142.1 GCA_030669465.1 Desulfobacterales bacterium
AATTCCTCTTCCATTGACATTACCAATTCAACAAGATCGAGCGAATCTGCACCAAGGTCATCCACAAAGGAGGCCTCAGGTACAAGCTCTTCCAAATCAACGCTCAGCTTATCAGCAATTATCTTTTTTACTTTATCTTCAATTGACATCAAATTTTCTCCTTTCACATAGAAACTTTCAGATAATTCATTTCACAAGGCTAGAAGGAGAAATCCGAGTAAGTCGTACTAATTGTACGTCGTCGAAGATTTCGACTGATAACGCAGTGAAATTATTTATCTGGGAATTTATATAAATGCTTCGACATCTTTACACCTGGGTACTCCACTGGGCGGAAACACCTTATGGAACGTGGGCTTTATTCCTGCTGGCCTTTTCTGAATCCTCTTTTTTTCCAGTACCACCGGATATTCTGCTTATAGCGCTTGCTGTAGCCATACCCAAAAAGTCACTAAAATATGCTATGATATGTTCGGCTGGATCCGTGCTTGGCGGGTGTTTTGGCTATCTGATCGGATGGCAGTTCATGGCCGGCATCGGAGAAAAGATTATCAGCTTTTACAATTTAACCCAGAAGATTGAATATATCAAAGATCTTTACATGCAATACGATGCATGGGCTATCGGTATTGCAGGATTTACGCCCGTACCTTACAAGGTGTTTACAATTTCTGCAGGAGCATTCAGCATCAATTTCTCAGTATTTATCATTGCATCCGTACTTTCCAGATCAGCACGATTTTTTCTTGTAGGGGGGCTTATATATCTCTTCGGCCCCAGGATTCAAGCATTTATTGACAAATATCTCAATCCGCTGGCCATTGCATTCACAGTTCTTCTTGTCGCAGGGTTTGTGATTATCAAGTATCTGTTTTGATCAGCGCTAGCTGCATTTTGCAAATCCGCACAAGTGACAAACAAGACATCCCTCTTCGTGTGATATTATTCCGCCGCATTCCGGACATACGCCCATCATAGTTCCTTTTTCAACAAAATCCGATTCAGTCACGCTTTTCAATACCTGAGCAATTGCATCAGGACAGGAAAGAACGATTTTCCCTTTGTGCCATGAAGGAGAAGGACACCTTATGCCTATAAGCTGCTGGATAATGGCATCAACTTTTACTCCTGATCGCAAAGCAAGAGATATCAAGCGGCCCGCGGCTTCTATCTGAGATGATGCGCATCCCCCGGTCTTACCCATCTGAGCAAAAACTTCACACATTCCATCTTTGTCGAAATTTATCGTAACATAGAGCTTACCGCACCCTGTTTTGATACGTTCCGTAATACCCCTTGTGCGTTCCGGCCTTGGCCTGGGCGCAATCTTTGCAAACTCCTCTTTCTCTCCACCAATACTCAGAACCTGGTCTTCTCGGCTTCCATATCTATAGATTGTTACGCCTTTGCACCCATTTTTGTAAGCAAGAAGATATACCTTTTCAACATCCTCCTTTGTAGCATCTGCAGGAAAATTGACTGTCTTTGAAACAGCATTGTCCGTATATTTCTGGAATGCAGCCTGGATTTTTACATGCCACTCAGGTGAGATCTCATGAGATATCCTGAAAAGTCTCTTTATCTTATCAGGAACAGTATCATCAGACTGAACAGAACCGGTTCTTGCAATTTTGCCGGCAAGCTCCTTGCTGTAAAATCCTTCTTTTTTAGCTATCTTAATAAACAGCGGATGCATCTCAGGGAGAGATTTCCCATCAAGAACGTGTCTTAAATATGCTACAGCAAAAATCGGTTCTATGCCGCTCGAAGCGCCAGCTATAATACTTATTGTGCCTGTTGGAGCAATTGTAGTGGTAGTTGCATTTCGCATATATGGAGTTGAAGAGTTGTCAAAAATACTCCCCTTGTAAGATGGAAAATTTCCACGCTTTTTGGCAAGAGCGGCGGACGTCTCCCTGGATTCCTGTGAAATTAAAGACATGACCTTTTCTGCCTGGGAAACTGCTTCGTCAGAATCGTATGGTATTCCCATTTTTATCAACATATCGGCAAAACCCATTATACCGAGGCCGATTTTCCTGGTCGTCTTGCTCATCTTTTCAATACGTGAAAGGGGATATTTATTGACCTCTATCACATTGTCAAGAAAATGAACCGCATCATGAACCGTTCTTTTTAGCCGGTTCAGATTAAGGCTGTCTCCTGTTACCATTCTGGAAAGATTTATAGAGCCCAATGTGCACGATTCATAAGGCAAAAGAGGCTGCTCTCCGCAGGGATTCGTCGCCTCAATATCTCCAAGAAGAGGAGTTGGATTATTCTGGTTTATGCGATCGATAAATATGATTCCCGGTTCTCCGGTCCGCCAGGCAGAATTAACGATCATGTCAAATATATCCCTGGCGGAAACACGTTCTGCGACCTTACCTGTTCGTGGATTAATAAGATCATAATCGGAATCTTTTTCAACTGCATCCATAAATGTTTTGGTCAGCACAACCGATATATTGAAATTATTTAATTTACCCGGATCATTTTTTGATTCAATGAAAGCTGTGATATCAGGATGATCCACCCGCAAAACTCCCATGTTCGCTCCTCTGCGGGTGCCTCCCTGTTTGACGGTCTCGGTAGCCACATCAAAAACAGACATAAATGAAACAGGACCGCTTGAAATACCTGCTGTTGACAACACTACATCATTTTTAGGGCGGATTCGCGAAAAAGAAAATCCTGTGCCTCCCCCGCTCTTGTGAATCATCGCAGTATGTTTTAGAGTCTCAAAAATGCTCTCTATGGAATCTTCGACAGGAAGAACAAAGCATGCGGCAAGCTGCCCTAAACGACGACCTGCATTCATAAGGGTTGGAGAATTGGGCAAGAACCACATATTGGTAAGAAGCTTTAAGAAATTTTTCTCTGTCTTTTCAACATCAGCTTCAGGCTCAAATATTGCGTCTGCAGCAGCAATACTTTTAGCTACCCTTATAAACAGATCCTCCGGGGTTTCCTTGATGTTTCCATCGCGGCCCTTTTTCAGATACCGCTTTTCCATAACAAGTTTTGCATTTTGTGAAAGTGATACAGCCATTGTTATTTCCCGTAAATTAAACAAAGCCGAATTTTTCTTTTAATCTTTGGTTGACCAAAGGCGGTACCATGCCGTCGATGCTGCCGCCAAAACGCGCAGCCTCCTTTATTATAGATGAACTTGCAAAGATCCATCTAAGACCGGTCATAAGAAAAACAGTCTGAATCTCCCGATTCAGCCTGCGGTTCATCAGCGCTAACTGAAATTCATATTCAAAATCAGATACAGCACGCATTCCGCGCAGTATTGTGTGAGCTTTCCGCTTTTTTGCATAATCCACAAGAAGCCCATCAAAGGTATCTACCTCAACACTTGAAAAGTCTTTCAAGCTTGTCTCAATCATCTGCTTACGCTCTTTGACAGTAAAGAGAAACTCTTTGGACGGATTATGCAATACAGCTACAATAATCTTGTCAAAGAGTTTAAGTCCTCTTTCAATAATATCAAGATGGCCGTTTGTAACAGGATCAAAAGAACCAGGATATACGGCAATTTTTTGCATTTATTATTACTCCTTATCATAGTCAAAATTGATGATTGTCGATTGATGATTGTCGATTTGTGGAATCGCTTCGCTCTGTCTTTTTGTTATAAAATTAATAGAATACCTTCAATCATCAATCATCAATTTTTTGTTTTGTAAGCATTAATTGGCTTTAGCATAGGATAGTGGCCGAAGTTAGAACTATGCCCGGATACTCATACCATATAATTTAAAAACGAAACAAGCGTTTTTCCGTATCTTCTTTGGTCCGCAATTTCAAACTCCGGGCTGTCTTTTGGGATCGGTTCCAGAGAGGCGTGTTCAACAATAATCAAGGCCCCTCTTTCTAATGATCCTGCGCTGTGAAGATTGCACAGCGCCGGCTTTAACGTGTTCATGTTGTAAGGAGGATCCATGAAAACAAGATTAAAGAGAGGCCGGCCTGAGCGTAAGAAATGACCGGCGGGTCCGGTCGATCTTATGCAATTTAAGTTTTTTATTATATCCCATTTAATAATTTTAGTTCTATTGCCAAGGGCGCACAATCGAATGTTTCGCTCTATTACAGACAACGAGCCTTTATTGTTGTCTATAAATACTGCGGATTCAGCCCCGCGGCTTAAAGCCTCGATGCCGAGCGCTCCTGTTCCGGCAAATAGATCCAGCACCACCGCTTCTTGAACACGAAAGGAAAGTATGTTAAATATCGATTCCCGCAATCGATCAGCAGTCGGCCTTATTGTT
>DAOVDN010000013.1 GCA_030669465.1 Desulfobacterales bacterium
TGTTCGGGTTTCTTTCTTTCCTTCCTGGAGGTAATCACCTCGACGGTATCTTCTCCGATAGGCGCAAAGAGTTCAGTGTAAAGCGAATCCGTAATTTTTCTGAAAAAGAGACCGGCATCGCGAATTACCCTGGGTTGCTGCTCTTTTTCAAATTTTTCCCTTGCTCTCTCTATAAGATACTTTGCCATAGCATAGCGAGCCCAGTCAAAGGCATCCTCTTGAATCTCCGCAAGCAATCGTTCCTCATCCGCACGCAGCCTGGCGATGTCATCCGCTGACTTCATGGCCTCGATACCCTGTTTCAGTTCGGCTCTTACCTTTATCAACTCTTCAAGGTCACGGTCAATATCATCTGCTCTCAGGGTCAGTTCTTTTACTTTTGTTTGTATCTCTTCGAATGTAAGCGGATCTAATTTTTTTCTGAGAGCATAAATGTCGGACTCTCCGGAGATTCGCCGCATGTTTTTTTCGGCCTGGGCTATCTCATAAAGAAGTCTCTTTCTTTCTAAAAACAGCTTTCCGCTCTCACGAAATTCCTTCTCGCTCTTTGCTCCTCCCTCTTGCAAAAGACCGTTGATCCGTTGCCGGCACTGCATGATTTCTGTCTGTACGGACTTTAGTTGAGATTCGATTCTTTTTATCTGGCTTTTTATACTCTCTTTCTCGCGCAGGTTCCCCTTGTTTTCGTCAAGCTCAGAAACAAGCCCGTCCACAACAACTGCGATTTTTTCAGCATCCGGCATAGCCCGTCCGAGCTCGCCCAGAGTTTTTCCAACATCCTCCCTGTATCTTCCGATTTCGCTTTCAAGGTTTTTGATTCTAATTTCAAGATGATCTCTTTTATTGATCTTTTTGACGGAATCACTGATTTTGTCAAACGCTTCAAGCGCTGTCTTGGGTGAAAGATCGCCCGGCAGGCCCCGTTCGACGAGCCATCTCTGCCAGCTATGAAGTGCTTCTGATTGCAGCTTCACAGCGTTGTCGCGAACCCCACCTGCCTTTTCAAAAGCTTTCTGCGCATCTTTCCAAAATTTGCGCTTTTCTTCGAAAGTCTGCCTGGCAAGACGGTATTTCTCCTGCTCTTTCTGCCGGCGCTTGAGTTTTGAAAAAAACCTGTCAACTTCGGAAAGAAAATTTTCTACGTTATTTGTGCAAAATTCTGCCAGATAGGGTATATTTTCTGCCAGGGCAAGGTAGTTATCCCGTGTTTTTTTCATCTCCCGGATTCGATTTTTCAGGACATTGATACTACTTAATTGCCGGCGGCAGGTTTCAATCTTGCTAAAAATGATAATCGCCAGAGAGGGTGTCAATTCAGCGCCAAGATTAATATTCTTGAGATGCTCTTTCCAGTCATTTTTCGCACTGCAAAGAGACTTTCTATGCAGGTCGACTCTCTCTTTCGCATCGCTCAAATCCTTTTCCATCTGCTCTACATCTATTTTAAGATTTTGAGCGTCTTCGGCCAGACGACTTTTGTGCTCAAAAATGCGGATATCTTCTTCGACACCTTTTTCCAGGGTACTCAGATCGTCAACTCTGACTGATCCGGATAAATTCATGTCTCCGGCATGCCGGCTGATCTTTGCATCAAGTTTCAGGACTTCTTCACGACCAGCGGCAAGGGTTGTTTCAATCAAATTGATCTGCTCTTTAACAGCGCCCGCCGGAGACCGATCAGCTTTAAGATCTGGTCCGGCCTGGAAATCAAATTTACGCGAAAAGATGATGAACCCTATTGTTGCGGCAAAGAGCATTCCACCGATCACACCGGCTTCTATCCACCTGCCGGACAAAAAAACAAAGGCCGAAACCAGCGCGCACAAGAGAGCAGATGCCGCTGCCGCCCGCTTTAAGGTGCGTGCGGACCTGCTCAACCTGTTTAACTCCTCCTGCTTGTCAACAAGCCTTTCCTCCTGGTGTCTGATCTCATGAGAAAGCTCGCCGCGTTTCAAAAGAATCCTTTGCAGCGCTTGAATGGACGACCTGCGCCTATCCAGCTCTTCCCTGGACAACAGGGATGGTTTGGATGCATCCTGAAATTTTGAAAATGCCTTTTTTTGTTTTTCAAGCCCTTTGTTTAAATTTCTTTCAATTGTACGGCAGAATGTTTCGGCATCGCTCAAAGCTTTTTCAGCCCGGCTTAAACGTAAAGAAAAGTTTTCCACTCTTTCTCTGGCGGCAATGGAATTGTCGAAATCATCGAGGTTGACCTCGGTCCAGTCAGGATCGATTTCCCTGATTAATTGGTTTAGTTGCTCCTGCTCATAGCGCAGCTCACTTTTGCGACCTGGAATGTCACGGATTGCGCCGGCAAATTCGTCCCTGCCGTGCTGAAGCCTGGCAATGATCTGCTCATCTGTTTCAGGTTCCGGCCTGTCAAGTCGCTCAACCGATTCGCGGGCAAGGGCTTCTTCCCGAGCAGAGTTTTCAAACTGATTCTTCTTATCGGCAAAAATCTCATCTGCTGTTACCAGCTCACGCTCCAGCCGGCCGAGTCTTTCTTCCTGCTTTCGGATTGTCTCACGAGTAAAAAGAGACCTGTCAACGGCAAGCAGTGCTTGCTCCGACCAATCCTTGCCCAGGCTATCGATTAAACAGCAAATTTCATCGCCCAGAGATCTTTTTTCCTGTTTTGCAAGAGGCAGAGCTTTAAGCTTTTCAAGATATTCGTTCTTCTTTTCCAGCAAAAAGCTTATAGCTCCGGCCTGGTGTAGAAGGATCTTGTTTACGGTCAAATCTTCTGCTTGTTTGTGCAGTCGCTCAAGATCATTTTGAAGCCCGGCAGAATGATCTTGACGGCTCCGGATGGTATCAAGTTCTTTCTCCAGCCTGACAATTCCATTTTCAGGAAATGTGCTTATCTTTTGCAGTTCAACCGGTTCTCCAAGCTCACAAAGAGCTGTTTCGCCTTCTTGCAGGCTGATCCATTCCGGCCAGAGGTTGACATAAAACTTAAATCTTTCCTTATCCCGGCTGATCAGAACCAAATCACGTCGAACTGCTTGAATTCTTTCTTCTGTCTCTTTTAGTTCGCTGCATGCCTGCTCATATCTGGTAATCTGCTTTGACGCTTTGTGCAGTTCCGACCGGATATGTTCAAGCTCTATAATCTTTTTATTGATAGCAGGTTTTCTGCCTCTAGGCTTGAATAGTTCACTGAGCCTGTCGCTGATTTTTTTATTAGCCTTTGGCAGAGCCAGCATAGCTGTTCCGGCGCTGGCCCCGTAAATAACGGACTTGATACTTTCCGCCTTCAAAGTATTGATTGTCTGCAGTTCAGCCAGGCTAAAAGCATAGATATTCTTAAAAAGCTCATATGTTACTCCACCCAGCAGTTGTTGCAGCAATTCATGCCCGCCGGTATTTCCATCCGGTCCGTTGACCGTAACAAGCCCGCCGCCTTTTCCGGGCTTGCGCTCAACAATAAACTCTTCACCCGTATCTGTCACAAGGCCGATCCGCCCGCCATGCACGCCGCCTGAAAGAGGAGGATAATTTGGATCCTGGGAATTTGCCCGGTGAAAACCAAAGAGAATGGTTCTGACAAAACCGAGGAGGGTGGATTTTCCGGATTCATTGTTGCCCTGAAACAGAACAAGACCGGGATCCAGTCCTGAAAGAGATTCATCATGAAATATTCCGAATCCGTCAATGTAAATAGATGATATTCTCATTCTTCTCGTTACTCGTTGCTCGTTGCTCGTTGCTCGTTGCTCGTTGCTCGTTGCTCGTTGCTCGTTGCTGGTTACTGGTTACTCGTTGCTCGTTGCTGGATGCTCGTTGCTGGTTGCTCGTTTCAGCTTTGAGCTTTGACCTTTGACCTTTCAGCTTTGAGCTTTCAGCTTTGACCTTTGAGCTTTCAGCTTTGAGCTTTGAGCTTTGAGCTTTGAGCTTTGAGCTTTGAGCTTTGAGCTTCTCGTTGCTGGTCATTATGCAATCTTCAATCTTCAATCTTCAATCTGTTACGTTTCCAGCAGATCGATACAGAGCAGCTCGGAATCACGAAGAATTCTTTCGAGCATGTCCGGAGAGATTGATTTGAGCAATTTTTCAGCGCGGTGACTCTCATATAATTCACGAAAAGCAGGCATCAAGGCATCTCTGGCGGCTTCTTGATCACTCCTTTTTTCATGAACCAGGTTGCGGAGTTCTTTTGACACGCACAATACCTGACCGAGCAGATCGTTAACCTTTCGGCGCTGCTCCAGATCTATCTCGGGCCGGCAGTTCATATTGATATCTTGAACCCAGACAAACGGCTCTTGCTCAAGCCATTCTTCCTGCGCCCTTTCCAGAAGCTCAGGTATTGCTGTTTCCCGTCTCAGATCCCTGTAAATCGGCCCGCGGCCGGTTAGAAAAATACGGCAAATAACGGGGCGTGCTTTAGCCTCTTTCCTGAAACCGTCTATGACTTCCGCTATTTTCCGGTCCAGAGCATCGATAGAACTGATATCCGCAATGCTTATCTCCGCTGAAAGCCACCTGACAACATCCAGGGGAAAGAACTCTATATCTATATGAAGATCTTCGCCGACAGAGACGAGATAACAGCCGCGCTCACCGGATTCCCGAATGCTTAAGCCCTGCGTATTGCCTGGATAGACTACATACGGGTTTGTGCTCAGAATTTTCTTTTCATGAACATGGCCCAGCGCCCAATAGTCAAAACCTGCCCCGGTCAAGTCTTCCGGACGGCACGGTGCGTAGGCCTCGTGATCCGGATTATTGCCGCAGTTGCAGTGCAAAATTCCTATTTGAAAAAGACCGCGAAAGAGATCAGGGCCGGCTGCTTGAAATTTCAGGGCCAGATTATCCGTCTCGTCCCTCCTGCCGTAGCTGATCCCGGAAACCGAAGCAACAGGCTTACCGTCTATTTCAATTGTCTTGCTCTCTACCTGGTCTGCCCCAAAAATATGGACCCTGTCCGGCCATTTAATTGTTGATGACCAGCCGTCCAAAGGATCATGGTTACCATGCGCTACAAAAGATGCGATATTATGATCCGCCAGTCTTTTCAGGCCATCGAAGAATTTGAGTTGAGCCCTCAGACTACGGTCAGCGCCGTCATAAACATCACCTGCAACCAGCAGAAATTGCACCTCTTTATCTATACAGAGCTGCACCAGGTTGTCAAAAGCATCAAACGTGGCTGAGCGCAGCATGTCCGCAATAAGCGGTGACCGGGCAGTGACGCCCTTGAATGGACTGTCGAGATGAAGATCGCTCGCATGGATAAAAGAAAAATGGTTCATTTTTTAGATTCAGCCACAGACCCACACAGACAGACACAGACAAGATAATGAAAGTAAAGTTCATCCGTGCCCCGTAAGTCGGAACGATCGTACTGGGGTGTGTCTGTGGCTAAGAATTAATAATAACTTGATTAACGGATTGATTTAATGCAAAAATAGAATACATAATTTTTAGTATTTTCGTCAAGCAATCATCTTAAAAATAAGTACAATGAACTTTTTTTTGACAGGATTAACAAGATTTACATGATTTCTATCCTGATCATCCTGTATATCCTGTCAAAAAATGGGATTCCCTATACCATTAAATTAGTTAGTAAATACAAATGCCGGTATATGAATATACAGCTTTAGATGTAAAGGGAAAGAATGTTTCTGGTATTGTTGACGCTGAAAGCGCTCCTGCGGCCCGCCAAAAGCTTCGCGGTTCCGGAACCTTTCCTGTCTCAATAAATGAAGTTCACGACACTCCCACAAAAAAAGAGTCCAGAACTTTTTCTCTATTACGTCCCTTTGCCCGCATCAGGGCGTCTGAAGTTTCGGCAATAACAAGACAACTGGCCACTTTAGTTGGCGCAGGCTTTCCGCTTGTATCAGCTATCGACGCTCTGATACCTCAAACCGGGTCTCATCCGTTCAAGAAAATCCTGGCGCAAATCAAGGATTCAATTGTTGAAGGAAACAGCTTTGCAAACGCCCTGTCCATGTATCCAGGTGCTTTCTCATCGCTATATGTAAACATGGTGCGTGCCGGTGAAAGTTCAGGTACTCTTGAAATCGTTCTGGATCGGCTTGCAGACATTACCGAAAAGCAACAGGCCCTAAAGAATCGTATAAAATCAGCTCTGGCCTATCCTATTTTAATGTCTCTTATAGGTGCAATTGTCCTGTTTGTTCTTCTGGCGTTTATTGTGCCCAGCATAACTTCGATATTTACTGAAATGAACCAGGTTCTTCCGGCTCCGACCCTCTTTCTTATTGCTGTCAGCAACCTGTTTAAATTCTACTGGTGGGTTATTTTTGTTCTAATAGCGGGAATGGTATTTACCATGCGCAGTATCAAAAAAACAAAAAAAGGGCGTTATTTTTGGGATAAAACCATCCTTTTTTTGCCCGGCATAGGCATCCTGGCAAAAAAACTGGCTGTGGCCAGGTTTGCCAGAACTCTTGGCTCGCTGCTTGAAAATGGCGTTTCCATGTTGTCTGCGCTTGAAATTGTAAAAAATATAGCGGGAAATGTGCTGATTTCCAATTCAGTTGAAGAAGCTGCAAGGGAAGTTGGGAAAGGGCAGGGGCTTGGAGCTGCCCTTGCTCTGTCTAAGATTTTTCCGCATCTTTCAATTCAGATGATTCAAGTCGGAGAACAGACCGGCAAACTGGAATCGATGTTGAATAAAATAGCGGATGCTTACGACAATGAAGTGGAATCGAGTGTAATGAGCATGACCTCGCTGCTGGAGCCTGTTATGATATTAATTATGGGAGTTGTTGTCGGTTTTATAGTCCTTTCAATATGCCTTCCGATATTTGAAATGAATCAATTGATCAGATAATGAGAATTTTAGGAGGAATAATGGACGAAAAGATTCTGCTAAAAAAGATCGACCGCCGTGGATTTACACTTATTGAGTTGATGGTTGTCATTGTAATATTGGGAATTCTTGCCGGGCTTATTGTGCCTAGGATAATGGGGCGGCCTGAAGAAGCAAAACAGCTTAAGGCAAAGATGCAGATAGAGAGCCTCGAAACAGCCCTGAAATTATACAAGCTGGATACCGGCATGTATCCAGATACAGAACAGGGTCTGCAAGCTCTGGTTGAGCCTCCGGAGACAGGTATAATCCCGAAGAAATGGCGAAAGGGCGGGTATCTTGAAAAAGGCAGGCTTCCGAAAGATCCATGGGAAAACGAATTTGTTTATCTTTCCCCCGGTCTTCGTGGCGATTTTGACATAATTTCATACGGAGCCGACGGTGTGCCTGGAGGAGAAGACAAGAACAAGGATATCAATAACTGGGAGATTGAATAGGCAAAGGGATTGGTTGAATTGGGAATGGGGAACGGGGAATTTAGGATGATTGGTGGATTGGGTGATTGGTGGATTGGGTGAAATGTTTAAATAATCTGCGGAAATCTGCGAAATCTGTGGATGGGATTTAGGGATTAATGACCAGCAAGGAACAACCTGCAACCAGCAACCAATGACCAATGACCAATGACCAGTAACCAATGACAAATGACTAATGACTAATGACTAATGACCAGTAACCAGCGACGAGCGACGAGCAACTCTCTACGTAACGGCTTCACCCTCATTGAGCTTATTGTTGTAGTCTTCCTTATCAGCATTATGCTCTTTTTCACTATGCCGCGATTTCAGGATGCTGTTCTGTCGGATAAGACAAAAAAAACTTCGCTCTGGATTATAGGAAAAGTGCGGGCTTTAAAAGAGAAAGCGGTTAGCGATCAGAAGCTTTACACTCTTCATGTAAATTTGGATGCCGACAGGCTGTGGATAACAAATGAGTCAATGTCGGAAGAAGAGCTTCAAAATGCGGAGCGGCAAGGATATGAGCTTCCGAACGATGTAAAAGCGCTGGATGTTGAATATCCTGATAAAGGAAAAATTTCAGCCAGCCTGGCCGACATCTGTTTTTACAAAAAAGGTTATTCTGATAAGGCCTTGATTCATATTGAAGATGACGACAAGAAGCTGTCTTTTCTAATTGAACCTTTTCTATCCGGGGTAAAACTGTATGAGAAATATGCCGGCTTTGAAGATTGAACCCCGTAGCGGTTTTACTTTGCTTGAAATCATGGTGGCTCTTTCCATAATCGCCATTGTTCTTGTAGCTGTCTTTAAAATGCATTCCCAGAACATATCCATGAATAATGCCGCAAGGTTTTATACAACAGCGCCCCTTCTGGCGCAACGCAAGATGGCGGAGCTTGAAATAAAACCGATAAATGAATGGACATCCGGTTCAGGAAATTTCGAGGATGAGTTCCCCGGTTACAACTGGTCTGTTTTCATAGATGATGTTAAATCCGAAACACTTGGAAGTGTTGCTGATGACTTAAAAAAAATCGATGTCACCGTATCTTTTAACAACAATGAATTCACATACGACATTAGAACATACAGGTTTGTAAGGGATTGAGGCCTGCCCGCCTCTACTGAGCGAAGCGATGAAGGGCGGGGAATGCTGGGATGGATGATTGGATGATTGGATGAAATGTTTAAATAATCTGCGGAAATCTGCGAAATCTGTGGATGGGATTGAGGGATTGAAGCAACGAGCAACGAGCAACGCTCTGCATAACGGCTTTACCCTGCTTGAAATTCTGATAGCGATTTTTATCTTTGCTATCATTGTTACGACTCTTTTTGGTTCATATAATGCTGTATTCAGTAATGTAAAAACCATTGATGAAGGTATCGCAAAGTATGAAATGGCAAAAAACTGCATCAACCGGATGATTCTTGATCTGAAATCAACGCATGTGTCTATGCCTCCTGAATACTCTCCCCCGGATTTTGACGATCCGCCGGACCCTTACCGAATTACAGGAGACACAATCTATACAGACAACACCGGTTTTTCAAGGCTCAGATTTACCTCCCTCGCACACATACCACTTGAAAAAAGCATGCGGAACGGAATCGCTGAAATTGTCTACTATATTCAAGCTACTGATGAAGGTAATTATGTGCTGAGGCGTGCGGACAATCTCTATCCCTATAAAGAGTTTGAAGAAAAAGGCAGCGACCCTATGCTGTGTGAAGGAGTTAAATCGCTGGAATTTAAGTATTACGATCAGGATGGAGCGGAATACGAATTGTGGGATTCTGATTCAGAGGATTTTAAATATGCTACTCCCAGAGCGATAGGAATAAAGCTCGAACTTGGGGATGATTCGGACGTCCTGTTGTTTGAAACCATGGTAATGCTTCCGGTTTTCAGGGAAAAAATCGGATAAGGGTTCAGCTATTTTTTAGACAGGATAAACAGGATTGACATGATAGTTTTTCATCCTGTGGATCTCTTAGTTTAGATCCTTATTAACTATATAATATCAGCTACGAATTTTCCCACGATTTCACCCTCGTAGTAAACTGTAATTGGTTTTTGTGATTCAATATTGACGAACTCGTAAAAAGTCCAAAAACATGTCATCGCGAGCGAAGCGAAGCAATCTCGTGTGTAACTTCTCAATAAATACTGGAAGAGCCCGCTGGTGATAAAATGTAAAATATCTGACTGTTTGAGCATGTTAGTGAGCCTTAAGAAAAAACAACGCATCAGATAATTCATCTTTAAAACATGTTATTTTAGCTGTTTAACCAATATGGAGTAAAAGGATCGGGCATGTTTTTTCTTTAGGATCACTTGCATGCGAGTTTCAGATATTCTTACATTTTATTATCAGTGGGCGAGTCCTTTATCATCTTCACCCGAACTTATTGAGAAGTTACTCTCGTGTAAGATAAGTAGCTGTATTTATTAGATCGTTTCGTCGTTGCACTCCTCCCAATGACCTGTGGCATGACTTTTTACGAAACCATCAGTATTGAGACCTGCTTTACCAGGTTTATTTATATCGTGTTTATCCTGTTATCCTGTCAAATATCTTGCCTCCGGTGAACTGTTGCCATCTTGAAGAATAGTGTGTACATAACGTAACAGGGTTAACTGAACTACTTTACAGAATTAGTGAAATGAGTTCGACAGAAATATTCAGAAACAATCGCGGAATAGCGCTGCTCATTACAATAATGATTATTACCCTGTTGGTTGCGGCAACACTGGAACTAAACAGAAGAGCGCGTTCCGCACTCATTTCCACGGCCGCAACCCGTGACCGTCTTACTCTTTTGCATATGGCATCATCCGGTATAAATGCAGCAATGGCAATGCTTGTAAAGGATAAAACAGATTCTGACTCGGACTCTCTGCAAGAAGACTGGGCTGATCCTGAGAAAACAAGTGAGCTTCTCCTGGACATCCCCTTTGAAGATGGAAACGTTACATTAAAAATCAGCGATGAACTCGGCAGAATTCAGGTTAATGCTCTTGTAAAATTTCCTGGGACACGTAATTTTAACAAACCCCAAAAAATTATGTGGGACCGTATGTTGAGATTTTTGATTTCTCAGGATGAGTCTTTTGAAAACATTGAACCGTCTACTATCATAAACTCGGTTAAAGACTGGCTGGACTCCGGAGACGACGATTTGATCACGGGGTTAAATGGAGCAGAATCAGATTATTATCAAGACCTTGATCCTCCATATTCATGCAGAAACGGCCCGTTCTCTCACATCGGCGAACTTGCTCTTGTAAGAGGTATTACACCGGATCTTTTCTATGGCGTTAGTGAGACACACGGAATTTCTAGATATACAACTATCTATGGAATGAGCGATGCCGGTGGCGGCACCTTTACTTATGAAGGAAAGATAAATATTAATACCGCGGAACTACCGGTAATTGTTGCAATTCTACCTTCAGAAAACGAAGACCTTGCCCAGGAAATATGCGATTTTCGCCAGGAAACCTCGGACTCAAATTATATCCATGACCTTTCAAGTCCTACATGGTATAAGAATGTACCCGGATGTGGCGACATTACAATCGATCCAGAGCTTATTATAACTTCAAGCGATTTATTTAGAATCGAATCCGCTGCAACTTTACATGAAATGAAAATTAGCATAACAGCAATAGTGCAAAGGGAAAAAGACAAAAAAACTGGAAAATGGAAGTGCGGGGTATTGAGCTGGGAAATGTTATGAGCAGAAAGATACTTGGACTTGACATTGGAAATGATGCAGTATCTGC
>DAOVDN010000169.1 GCA_030669465.1 Desulfobacterales bacterium
TTTGGAGATAACGGCACAGGCATGCATACACATATCAGCATATGGAAAGATGGAGAACCTGTCTTTGCAGGTGATAAGTATGCCGGGGTTTCTCAGGAAGCTCTTTACGGAATCGGAGGAATATTGAAACACTGCAAAGCACTGTGCGCCTTTACCAACCCGACCACCAACTCATATAAACGTCTTGTCCCAGGCTTTGAAGCCCCTGTAAATTTGGCATATTCAAGCCGCAACCGGAGCGCGGCGATTCGCATACCAATGTACTCTGCAGCGCCAGAGGCAAAACGGCTTGAATTCAGAACCCCTGATCCATCCTGTAACGGTTACCTGGCCTTTTCAGCAATTCTAATGGCTGTATTAGACGGCATCGAAAACAGGATAGACCCTGGTGAACCACTGGACAAAGACATATACAGTCTTCCACCAGAAGAGCTTGCCAACGTTCCGTCAGCGCCAGGCTCCCTGGAAGAGGCGCTTGCCGCTTTAAAAGAAGATCACTCCTTTCTGCTAAAAGGTGATGTTTTTACACAGGATGTTATTGACAAGTGGATTGAATACAAAACCGAAAACGAAGTAAATCCTGTTAAACTGCGTCCCCATCCGCATGAATTCTTTCTTTACTTTGACATATAGCTATACGGTGTAACCGTTCACAGGTTCAGAGTTCACCGTGAACGGTTACCATACCTTTAATCTGAGTTCCACATATTCTAAGACACCGTTTAGCCTCGAGCCTGGCTACTTGCTCGTTAAAACCTAAATCAATCTCTTCAAAACTGTTCTTTCGCTGGGCAACTGAAAGGCGCGGTATTTGTTGCCTGACTGCATGTTCTATATTTTGTGGCTCAAGCTCAATGCTCTTCCATTCCTGAGGACGATCTGCCTTAATGTCCTCTCCTTTAAGGTAGCGATCAATAGATATGGCAGCCTCTTTTCCGGAAGCAACTGCCTCTACCACCGAACGTGGACCATAAGAAGCATCACCACCGACAAAAAGCCCCGGCATATTGGTTTCAAGGGTAAAAGGATCTTTAACTATGGGACCTCTGGGAGAAACTTCAAGATCGGGCACTCCATTGGCAAAAGACATATCACATGCCTGACCTATAGATAGCAGTACTGTATCAGCTTCTAACGTCATTAATTCAGATTCATCATATTGAGGATTGAAACGGCCCTCTGCATCAAAAACCGCGGCGCAGCGTTTGAATTCAACGCTTTTAACATGCCCGTTTTCTCCGATAAAACGTTCCGGGCCCCAACTATTTAAAATAGATATTCCCTCATCCAGCGCATCGTTGATCTCGTATTCCCAGGCCGGCATCTCTTCACGGCTTTCTAAACACACCATTTTAACCTCTTTTGCCCCGCTTCTAAGAGCGGTGAGAGCAACATCTATTGCCACATTTCCGCCGCCTATGACTATTGTCTTTTTACCGATAGCTGCATTGCCTTTAAGAGAAACATCTTTTAGAAAATCTATACCATGAATTATTCCTTCAAGATTCTCTCCTTCCACATTCAAGCCACGGCTGACATGAAGACCAACAGCAATGAAAAACGCCTTGTAGCCTTCCTTTCTGAGGCTTTCAATTGTTATATCTTTTCCGAATGTCACACCTGTTTTAATCTTTACACCCATATCAACAATAATCTTTATTTCTTCGTTGAGGATATCGCGTGGAAGACGATATGCCGGAATGCCGACAGCCATCATACCGCCGGCCACTGGCAGCCTTTCAAAGACCGTGACGGGGTATCCCTTAATAGCAAGAAAATATGCCGCACTTAAACCAGCGGGGCCTGCCCCTATAACCGCCACTTTTTCTTCTTTTTTTTCTTCTGTTTCAGGAACATAGTGAATGTCTCTTGCAAGGTCTCTGTCAGCTAAAAACCGCTTAAGATACTCAATTGCCACCGGTTTATCCACTTTACCTCTATTGCACTTCATTTCACACGGATGGTGACATATACGGCCGCAAATGGCTGGAAAAGGCATTGTTTCTTTGATTAATCTTAGGCCATCTTTGTATCTTCCCTCTGCAATCATTCCAATAAATCCCTGAATGCTTATATGAGCCGGACATGCAGCTTTGCAGGGAGCGGTGCCAAACTTTTCAAAAGTATCAGATGTAACATATTTATCCCTTACAGCTATATTCTGCAGAGCATCCATAATTTCACTCAGGTGGACCCCCTGGGGACAGGAAAATCTACAGGATTCGCAGTGAGAACAAGACCAAATGTTTTCAGAGGAAAGGATTCGATCTTTAAGCCCAAGAATAATCATATGTATGATCTTTCTTGGATCATATTCAGAACAGGCATTACTAACAGGACAGACTGCTGTACAGGTTCCGCAGGCAAAACAAGCTTTGACCAGTTCACCGCCTGCCATGGAGGCCACTTCAAATTTGAATCGCGGGTCCACTTTATGAGAAGTGATTGTCAATTACCCATCCTCCGAATTGCTATTTCACGCTTTTCAATTTCCTGACAGATTGGACCCCTTAGCTTTTCGACAACTTTTGCCTGAATAACACTTTTAGAGTAGTCTTTTGACTCACGGAAATGCCGGGTTAACTTTGCAAATCGTGTCCGCATTTTAACACTTTTAACAGCCGTGCTGGCCGCTGAAAGTTTTGATCGCAAATCATTAAGTCCTATTCCTTCAACATGCCCCAAAGGCCCCAATTCCTTTATCCGGTTTGTAAATGCGGTTATCAACTCAACATACAGCGGCGCTTCAGCCGCAGAGGCCCAGTCCAGAGCCAATCTATCTGAATTTATTTGCAGGCAGTTTAATATTTCTTGAATAAAACAGGCAGTTACCATTGCGTCATAATTACCAACCTGGTAATGACATTCACCGAGCTGTCACCCGCCTACAAATACGCCGTCTGCACCGGAAGAAAAGGCTTCGATGATAAACAGCGGATCTATTCTTCCAGTACACATCACTCTGATGACGCGGATATTGGGCGGATATTGAAAGCGTGCTATGCCGGCAGAATCGGCGGCCGCATAGCAACACCAGTTGCAAAGAAAGCCGAGTATTTTAGGTTCAAATGGTTTTTTTGCCATTTTACGGACTGTTTCCAAAAGCATGTATTTGTGACAAAATCTGTTCGTTAGTGAATCCAGCCATTGATATTGCCAGCGCCGGGCAGTGCGAAGCACATATCCCACATCCCTTACACGAAGCGGAAATAGTTTCGGCTTTTTTCCTTTTGCCTATCTTTATCATCCTGATAGCTGCATATGGGCACAGGTTCTCACAAATCCTGCATCCGATACAGGCATCCATATCGACAGATGATACAATCGGTTCTACACCAGCAAACCCTCTGGCCAATGGAACGCAGGCTTTGCCTGCCGCTGCC
>DAOVDN010000139.1 GCA_030669465.1 Desulfobacterales bacterium
TTATAATACATGGTACAGGCCTGAGACCATGATACTTGTCATGGCAGGGGACTTTGATGTCAGGGTAGCGGCCTTGCTCATAGAAGAAAAATTTTCTGCATTATCGAGCAGAGCGCCGCCACAACCAGATCCGGAGATGGGTAAGATAGATCATAATGGCGTTAAAGCATTTTATCATTTTGAAAAGGAGGCAGGAAATACCAGAGCCGGCATAGAAGTTGTGAAAAAAATTATGCAGCAGCCGGATTCCCTGGCCCGTCAAAAGAGATTGTATATAAAGGATATTGCGGATCAGATCGTTCAGAACCGGCTGGATGTATTGGTAAGCAAGCCTGATGCCCCATTTACCTCGGCTTCAATTGGCTCAGGGATTTATTTCAGCCAGGTAGAATACGCTGAGATTACTGCTGAGAGCAGCCCTGAAAACTGGAAAAAATCAATTTTACTTCTCGAACAGACCTTAAGAAAAGCGTTAAAATACGGATTTACAAGATCGGAACTTAATAGGGTGAAAAAGGATTTTTTGTCCAAGCTTGATAACGCTGTTAAAAGAGCATCCACGCGAGACAGCCAGGGCCTGACGCGTGAGATGATAATGAGGCTGAACAACGACAGAGTCTTTCTCTCTCCCGAGCAAAAAAGAGATATTTTTGCTCCGCTTATAAAGTCCCTGACATTGAAGGATGTGCATGATTCATTCAAGGAGACGTGGGCGCCTGAGCACAGGCTTGTCCTTGTGACAGGAAATGCAAGCTTAAGCAATGTTGATGCAGATCCGGAAGATCTGATACTTGCCGCATTCAAGGAGAGCGGTAGTGTAAGAGTGCCGAGGCCGGTGGAACCAAAATCCGTGACTTTTCCCTATCTTCCGGAGCCTGGAAAAAAGGGGAAAATTATCAGCAAAACCATGCTTTCTGACCTTGGCATTGTTCAGGTTGACTTTGAAAATGGTGTTCGTTTGAATCTCAAAAAAACGGATTTTGAGGCCAATGAAGTGCTTGTTAATTTTTCTTTTGGTTTGGGAAGGTTTGTCGAACCTGAAGTCAGGCCTGGGCTTGCGGCGCTGGCCACAGAAGTTATCAATGAAAGCGGGCTTGGCTTGCTTGAAAAAGATGAAATCGAGCGGGCAATGGCCGGCAAAAACACGAGCGTTGTTTTCGGTATTGACGAGGAATCTTTTTTCTTTAAAGGAAAAACAGTGTCAAAAGAGATTTCTCTGCTCTTTCAGCTCCTTTACGCACATCTGACGGATCCGGCATACAGAGAAGATGCTTATACGCTCTCCATGGAAAGGTTCGGACAGAAATATCTGAAGCTTTCCAGTTCCATTGACGGTGCCATGATCCTTTCCGGAAAGCGTTTTCTGGCCGGAGGGGACAGCCGCTTCGGGCTCCCTCCTTATGATATATTTAAGAAATTGACACTCGATCATGTTCGATCATGGATCGATTTTCCATTGAAGCATGATAAAATTGAGATATCAGTAGTAGGGGATTTTGATGTTGATTCAGTAGTAGAAGCAGCTTCCGGATATTTTGGAAGCCTTGTGCCAAGACGGGGCATTAAAATAGAGAAAAGCTCAAGACTTCCTGAATTTCCGGTTTCCAAATCAGTTGATATAAGTGTTGCAACAGAAATTCCAAAGGGCCTTGTAATAGTAGCATATCCTACACAAGACTACTGGGATATCCACAGAACCCGCCGGTTTTCCGTGCTGGCAAATGTTTTTTCAGACAGGCTCCGCGAAAGAATTCGGGAGAAGTTAGGAGCGGCTTATTCGCCGTTTGCCTATAACATGCCAAGCCGGGTCTATCCCCGATATGGTTTGTTCCAGGCATTCGTTCATGTGGATCCTGGTGAATCAGATATTGTTGTAAGGGAAATAAAGAAGATAACATCAGATCTTGCGGAATATGGCGTTACCCAGGACGAGCTGAAGCGTGCCGCAGGTCCGATGCTTACAGGCATAAAGGATATGCTCAGGAAAAATGATTATTGGCTGGAAAGAGTCCTTGCAGGATCAAAAAAGCATCCCGAGCAGCTCGACTGGAGCAGGACAATCATAAAGGATTATGCTTCGATCAGAGCAGATGAGCTCTCGATTCTTGCAAAGAAATACCTGAATAACGAAAAAGCAGCAACAATTATCATAAAACCAGCCACTAATCGATGATTGGTTGATTGGATGATTGGATAATTGGTTGATTGGATAGTCTGACCAAAATCTATGCGCCTAAATTGTCCAAAGCTGGATATTATAAGGGTGTATTTAAATATCGATAATTTAACAGATCATATCTCGTTTAGTGAACTCTTCGAAGAATTGAACCGGAAAATAGAATTCAAGAAAATCGTTATCCTTATAGATGAGTTTGATGGCATACCGGTCAATGAACTGGAGAATTTCCTTACTACCTTAAGAGACCTGTATCAGAAATACAAGAAACGCACCAACAAGGCAGAAGCGCCCTAATTAAATAATTCGATAGGATTTACAGGATACCGTGACATCCGCGTGTTGCTATGGGCGACCCGTGTCAGAAGAAATTGTTTGGAACGGATTTCACGTAATTTCTCAAAAAGTTCGGGTATCAGTCATTGCGAGCGAAGCGAAGCAATCTCTTTGATAGCGCTTAAGATTGCTTCGTCGCTGACGCTCCTCGCAATGACAAAAAATTACAGTTTCCGGAGATTGCCCGAATTTATTGAGAAGTTACGATTTCACGGATTAACACGGTGTTGCTTAGTGCCGTAGGAATCAAAGGGCCTTGATTCCTACGGCATTTCATCCCGCTGGAGCGGGAGGAAGGGCACAATATTCTAACCAAAGTTGTGGGGTTGTGTAAAGGTTTCTCAGGCTGCCAACCTAAGCCGCGCTTCGATAATGTCCCATGGTGCCTCTACTTTACTATCTTGGGTACGGCCAATCAGGCCAATACTTTCCAGCCGCCGCACGTCTTTGTGAACGTTCTTATAATCTCGTCCCAGGACTTTCGCCAGGGCACGTATGCTCATTGGCCCGTTTGTGCGCAGTGTTTTCAGTAACGCCCATCGTCCTGGTGTAAGCGCTTGGAGCAGCGTCTCTATGTTTTCGAAATTTAATCGCTGCTTGGCTTTTACTTCCTCACCACGTTCCGCACGTTTCCATGCGTCAATAAAGTCCCTGGCTGTGTATGTAGAATCGTTAACCCCGATCTGGATTTTTTTTGTCATTTCTATTTCCTTCGTGCGTTTTCAATGTCGTTTAGAAAATCTGCGACCAGAGTCTCTACATCTGTAAATTGATAGGGCTCTTCGTGTCGTCCAGTGTGTTTGTGATCGCCCTTGCCAGTCTCGTTGTCGTAGCGCACTACACAAGTTCCGTCAGCGAGTCCATAATATAGCCGGTATTTTAGACCATGTGGTTTGTCAGCAGTTGCTTTTGGAAGTTGCCATAGGACCATCTCGCGAACGGCGCCATCCGTGTAGACGAATTTTTCCCGATAAACCAACTTTGCTCGCATATGGTATTGTATGCCATATGGCAAAATAGGAATCAAGAAAATATTTAGCCCGCATTTTTCATGAATAACTCATAAAATGATGCATAAGTAATTGCTTTATTACAAATATTTCAGACACGGATTTCCCCAGTACGATCTCCCGGACCTACGGGGCAGGCACGGATTAACACGGTGTTGTTTAGTGCCGGAGGGCTTGGGTGTTGGGAGACAAAAAAATATAAACCGTGTAATCTGTGTGTCCGAACTTTTTGAGAAGTTACGAAAAAAGGCATTGAAGAATTGGAATATCGTGTAATTCCCAATTCTTCAATGCCTTTTTTATTTTTGATGATTGCACACGAAATTTTTAAGTGTTATAAACTTATGTGCAATTACCTTATTTTTTTACCAATTGCAGAGCTGTGTTGTAATTGAAGAAGCGAGTGAATGGTATCATCCTTTACTAATTGGATTAATCGTAACAATTTAGCCTTTTGAAAAAGAGTCTGACAGGATAACAGGATAAACAAGATTTTATTTAAAGTACACAAACAAAGTTAACTCTCATTGTAGCTATCCAGTAAATCATAAAAAATCATAACCCTGGCTCAGACCTGACTTGAAAGGGTTTGAATTTTATAACTTCTGCCTCTGAAATATTACAGTACCAACAGCGTATCTCAGGTAAGTCGCACCAGGGCTGGCCTGAGCAAGGTATACAAATGAAATACAAAAAATTGAATAAAAAATCATCGGTTGTGCATGTAGAGTTTACAACCGAATGTGTTATGGTTTTTAGGTTTAATTATTAATTTTGGTGAACGCAAAGTAAGAGATTTTGATGATGATTTACAGGATGAGTTTTGATGTTTTA
>DAOVDN010000059.1 GCA_030669465.1 Desulfobacterales bacterium
GTTGGGACCCAGATGGTGGCAAAGGGTCATGATTTTCCGAATATTACCCTTGTCGGCATAATATGCGCTGATCTTTCGCTGAGCTTTCCTGATTTTCGAGCCGGAGAACGGACATTTCAACTACTGGCTCAGGTGTCCGGAAGAGCCGGACGTGGGGTCGTTCCCGGCAGGGTGATCCTTCAGACTTATAATCCGGACCATTTCAGTATATTGTCTGCAAAGAATCAGGACTGTAATGCATTTTACAATCAGGAGATAGGCTTTCGAAAGGCTCTGAACTATCCGCCGTTTTCAAGGATGGTACAATTCAAAATTTTAGGGAAAGATAAGAAAAAAACCCAAAGGCATGCACAGACCGTAGGAAATCTTTGCAATATCCTGCAAAAAAGCAATAAATCTTTTTTAAAGTCCGTGGAGGTATTAGGCCCGATTGAAGCCTCTCTCCCAAAGATAGCAAGACAATACAGGTGGCAGATTCTTTTAAAAGGTCTGAGCGCAAAACTCCTTCACCAGTTCGTTAAACAATTGTTGTTTAAAAACAGATTAATATTTAGTAATAGAAGTGTGAAGGTTGTGGTGGATGTGGATCCTTTTTTTATGATGTGAAAGTATAGCAATTCTAATTATCAGAAATTTACAAACTCATTATGAGGTTAACTTGAGGCAGCGGGCACTTAAATTTAAGAACGGCTGAAACTCGCGCATAAGTGAGCGTAAAGAAAGAACTTAGAGCAATCCTTTTATAAAAAGCTTGCTAAAACCCGGCATTATCCGACTCATAGAAAATTTTATTCGGTCGTCGTTCTTTCTTAACGCTCACTAACACGCTCAAACAGTCAGCCGATTTAAATTTAACTGCCCGCTGCCTCAGGTTGTTGGCAAGTTGCTTTTTGAGTTTGTAAATTTCTAATAGTGGAATTCCTGCTATTTTTGATGAATTTGTGAGATATTTGAAAATCACAGTAAAACAATCATGTCAACAAATAATGATGATGCACCTGTAAGAAGTCCTTTTTTACAGGTGATTGCGAATTTAGGAATTTAGGAATTTAGGAATTATTTAAACCCGTTATGAATTTGATAAAATTAGAAAAACTGGGATGGTTTCCTTCCTTGTGACATGTAAGCAGATATTTGTGGAATAGCGAAATCCTCATTCTGGAGCGAGGCAACCGCGTTGCCGGACTATCCGCCGACACGGTCGGCTTGCTCCAAAAGCGCAACAAATAATTCTCTTTTTAATCACATACCAGGGAACCATCCCCAATTTTTTACTTTTTACGAGTTCATCAAACTTATGTCTCGGAATTTCTACAACTCTTTGAAATTCCAAAGACTTCGGTCGAGTGGTTGACGACTTGACCACTCGACGACTCAACTACTCAACTACTCGACCAATTGCGAAGTAAAGTTCGTTCAAATCTTTCTTTACGGTATCAAAAATGCGTGTTAAGTTTATAACATTTAGAGACTTTCGTAATAGTTCAGCCACAAAGACACTAAGACACCAAGATTATAATATAATTCTCTTAAGATTCATAATTTAGGGGTTCAGGGATTCGCTTCGCTTAATTGCGAATTTAGGGATTTAGGAATTGAAGGTATTCTGCTGATTTTAATTCCTCAATTCGCAATCCTTCAATTTATTAATCATATGCTTCCTTTGTGCCTTAGTGGCTGAACTATTACTATTGAGAGGTAAAAAATGCGATATAATCTTACAAATACAAAAAAATTGGCATCAGCATATCTTTGCTTTTTGTCCTGGCTGGTCTTGGTATTATCCTGCCCATCGCTTTGGGCTGAAGAGCCTGACAGGACATTTACTCTAAAGCAGAGTATTCAAGAGGCTCTTAAGGCGAGCGCCGCTCTTCATTCCGACGAGGAAGGGATCATGGCCGCCGAAGCTGTCAAGAAAAAACGTACAGCTTATTTTTTGCCCACCCTGAGCGCTAAATATCAGTACACACGCAATTACGAAGAATGCCCGACAACACCAGAAAACAAGTACTCCTTTATTACAAGCTTTGATCAGCCTCTGTTTAAAGGCTTTTCTTTGATAACCGAGTATCGGATAGCTAAATTGGGTCTTGACATTGCAAAGATCCGAAAAGAGCAAACAAGCCAGGACATTATTCTTGACGTAAAAAAAGCATATTTTAGTCTATTGCAGGCGCAGAAGCTTTATGAAATTGCCCTGCAGGCTGTGACACAGATCAAGGCTCATGAAGAGATAGCCAGAAGTTTCTACGATGTAGGCATGACCGTCAAAACCGACGTTCTGCAGGCCGAAGTGGAATTGGCCAATGCCAGGCAGGATTTGATCACAGCTAAAAATAACGTAGAAATTGCAAAGTCGCTTTTTAACACGGTGCTCCGAAGGCCTATCAATGCTAGTGTAAAACTTGAAGATATATTAAGCTATACATCTTTTGATCACGACCTTCAATATTGTTTTGATGCAGCCGAAAAAAAGCGGGTAGAGAAGCAGGTGGCTGACTTGGAAGTAGAAGTCGCTGAAAAGAATGTAAGACTTACAAGAAAGGATTATTTTCCCTCGATCAGCCTGCAAGGGAACTATTACAAATATGGTGATGATCCGGTTTGTAAGGGAGGGGACAAGATCAGCGATCCTGACTCGTGGAACATATTGGCTGTTGCATCATGGAATTTCTGGGAATGGGGCAAATCACATTATGACGTCAAAGAAAAACTCAACCGGCTTTCCCAGGCCAAAGATGCCGGAACTCAAATTCTGGATAACATCCGGCTTGAGGTTAAACGGGCATATCTCAACATGAAGCAAGCCGAAAAAAATATAGCCACGGTTAAAAAAGCGATTGAACAGGCAGAGGAAAACCTTAGAATGAATGAGGAACGATACAGGGAACAGGTGGCCACTTCAACCGATGTTTTAGACGCCCAAACACTCCTTTCCAGAACAAAGACCAACTACTATAACGCATTAAGCGCTTTCAATATATCCAAGGCAGAGCTTTATCGGAGTATGGGTATAGGAAAGATAGAGGAATAGATTATGCGTAGTGCGGCATATCTTAACTTTGCAATTGATTTAATCTGAAATAGAATTCCTTGTGTTTTATTAATTCATTATGGGTGCCTGTTTCGATTATCCGCCCTCTGTTAAGCACTATAATCCTGTCCGCATTCCGTGCCGTTATGAGGCGATGTGCTACAATAATAGATGTTCTGTTTTTCATAAGATTAAAAAGAGCTTTCTGTATCTTTTGCTCTGTTTCAGAATCTATATATGAAGTTGCCTCATCAAATATAATAAGGTCAGGATTGCCGGCAAAGGCCCTTGCAATTGATATTAACTGACGTTCACCGCTTGAGATCGATGCTCCCTCCTCGGAGAGCACAGTATCAAGGCCGGCCGGCAGCCTGTCTATAAAGGTGTTGCAGTTTGAAGCCTCTAAAATATGTTCCATTTCTTCCTCTGAAAGATCGCTTTTTCCATGACTGATATTCTCCCGTATGGTTCCTGAAAAGAGAAACGGATCCTGCATAACCAGAGCTATTTTTGATCTGACAGCAGATGGCTTGTAATCCTTTATATTAATGCCGTTTATAAGAACCCGCCCTGATTTTGGATCATAAAACCTGGGTATAAGATTAATCAGAGTTGTTTTTCCGGAACCTGTCCGTCCCACAACAGCTATTGTCTCACCCGCGCGCACTTTACAGGAGATTTCTTTGAGCACGGTTTCACCGGCAGCATAACCGAATGAAACATCCTCCATCGCAATTTCCGTAATCTTTTCCAGGACGGGTGGTCTTGATGCCATGTCGATTCCGGGATGCGGCAGCCTGTCGTCGCCATCCTGTTCGCCGGTATCCTGTTCGATAGTGTCTAGGATTAAAAATATTCTCTCAGCCGATGCCATGGCATTTTGCATAATATTGTATTTTTCAGCTATATCTCTTATAGGCCTGAAAAACATCTTCATGTAGGAGATAAAGGCGACAAGAGCTCCAAGGCTTATGCTTTCTCTAAGAACGCTGCTCCCTCCATAAAAGATAATAACGGCTATGGCAACCGAGCCTAAAAGTTCTACAAGAGGCATAAACACCGCAAAGATATGAACCTGCTTCATGCCGGCTAAGTAATTTTCGTGATTCAGCTTTGTAAAATTGCGGTAATTTTCCTTTTCCTGCAAAAAGAGCTGTATGACCTTTATTCCGCCTATGGTTTCCGAAAACCCGGTATTTATCTGGGCGATCTTTATTCTCAGGACCCTGTAAGCATCTCTGGCACGACCTGAAAAGTGTAGGGAAGCATAGAGAACAAAAGGTAGCACCATAAAGGAAAGAAGCGCCAACTGCCAGTTAATGCTAAGGAGAACGAGTGTAATTCCGAAAAGCAAGAAGATATCCTTAAAAACAAATGCAATAACGGAAGTAAAGAGTTCGTACATGTTCTGAATATCATTGGTGACCCGTGTAACAAGACGACCAACGGGATTGAGTGTAAAAAAGGATAGCCGCAGGCTCTGGATATGCGTAAATAGCCGTATCCTTAGATCATGTATTATCGTCTGTCCCGTGTATTCCATGATCATTACCTGCAAAAAATTGAGAAGAAAATTAACAAGTATCAGAGCAAGGAAGATGGCGACAACAAGACCGACTCCGGCAAGATCATCTTTGCGCAATATGGCAAGATCTTTTTTGTCCAGTTTTGACAGGTCATCAAAAGATATAAGAGCAGATGATCCGTATATCTTGAACCGATCCGAATACTTATTAACTATTGCTTCTATTTCTGCGTCAATTGTATCGACTTTTAAATATCTGATCTTATGTTCGGCAGCACCTTTTGCAACTTGATTTGTTTGTGGCACAATATATCGGTCTATTGCGATCTTTGTGATATACGGAAGAGAAAGGTCTATCAGAGTTATAAAGACAACAAGGAATATTGAGCATGAAAAAAGCAGCTTGTATGGCCTGGTAAAAGGATAGAGCCGTTTTAAGATCTTCACATCATAAGGCTTGCCAAGCTTTTTTTCCTCGAAATATCCAAAATCAGAATGCTTCATATTTGGTAACCGTTCACGGAACGTTGAAATTGGAAATTGGAAATTTGGCCTTCATGCTTTTGTACTGTTGATGAACGCACTCAATTTTGGGCCGAGTTTTTCAACTATTGCTTTGTATTCTGTTGTGCTTGACTCAGATAAAACTTTTCTTCTGATGAGTTTTCGCAACCATGATTTGGTTTCTTCAAGTGAACGTTGAAATTGGAAATTGGAAATTTGGCCTTCATGCTTTTGTACTGTTCTTCCTAATTTCTAATTTCTAATTTCAAGCCGTGAACGGCTATAATTAAAGTTCTTTTGTGCCTTTGTGACTTAGTGGCTGAACTTTTACGTTTTATCTTCAAATTCCTGCAGGCGAAATGTTTTTGCATAGTATCTACCATATTTCATCAATTCCGCATGAGTGCCTGATTCCACAATACGACCACTGTCAAGCACAATAATCTGATCAGCAAATCTAACTGCGGAAAGCCGGTGTGAGACAATAATGATCGTTCTGTATCCGGCCATGGACATAATGGTCTTTATGATGGCTTGCTCTGTTTCAATATCTACCTGGCTGACCGGATCATCAAGAATCAAGATTGGTGCATCATGAAGCAGGGAGCGGGCGAGGGAGATGCGCTGTTTCTGCCCGCCGGAAAGGACAACCCCTTTTTCTCCGACTATGGTCTCAAAACCTTGCGAAAAGGATTTTATGGTATCGTGCAGAGATGCTCCTTTAACCGCCTTTATCAATTCCCGATCTTCTATTTTTTTGTTACCGAATGTTATGTTTTGCCGGATTGTACCGGCAAATAGAAAAGGTTCCTGGGGCATAAAGGAGATTTGTGACCTGAGATCACGAACCTGCATACCGGATATATCTATACCGTTTAATAGAATACGGCCCTGTGACACATTAAAGAGTCTTGGCATAAGGCTTAAAAGGGTTGTTTTGCCGCTTCCCGGAGGACCTGCAATGCCCAGGGTTTTACCCTGTTCCAGTTTAATATTAATTCCGGAAAGGACCGGCTGGGTGCTCTGTTTATAAGAAAATGTAACATTTTCAAAAACAATGTATTCCTTGATCTGTCTACCGGAAGATTTATCCTCTTTGCCTGAAATTTCCGGATAGCCGCTATCTATATCCGATCTGGTCTGCAAGATACTGTTGATCCTGTCTAATGATGCACTGCCCCGCTGGATAAGGTTTGTGACCCACCCCATGGCCATCATAGGCCAGGTAAGGAGCCCAAGATAACTTATGAATGCTACAAAATCTCCCGGCGTGATAGTTGCGATGATGGTTTGCCGTCCCCCAAGATAGAGCACTATCGCAAGGCTCAGATTTGAAAAAAGCAGCATCATCGGAAAAAAAGACCCGGTAATTCTTACAAGTCCGAGATTCTTGTTGATATAATCTTTTGATATTGCATCTACTCTGGATACCTCTTCTTTTTCCATGTTATATGCTTTTATTATTCGTATACCGGCAAACCGCTCTCTAATCACCTCTGTTAAATCCGAAAATGAGCCCTGAACTTCCATGTACCGGCGGTGCATCTTTTTACTGAAAAAACGTGTGCAAA
>DAOVDN010000002.1 GCA_030669465.1 Desulfobacterales bacterium
TGATATCCTTGCTGAAAAACGAAGAGGCGTTGGTTCTTTTATGGTCTTTCTGGTAGATGATGTGTTTTCGGAAAGCGGTTTGAAAACTAAAATGCCGGTTAAGGAACAGGATCTGCTTATATGGGTCAACGTAGATGATGAACCTAAAACAGTATATGTTGACGAACTGACGGATAGAGTCAGAGCATATATGAAATCAGGCTCAAACGATCTGCCCGCCGGCATCATAGGGATAGGCGGTGGGAGCACTATGGATCTTGCCAAGGCAGTGTCCCTTATGCTCACAAACCCTGGTTCTTCTGCAGATTACCAGGGCTGGGACTTGATCAAAAACCCTGCTGTCTACCACGTCGGCATCCCCACCCTGTCAGGGACCGGGGCCGAAGTTTCCCGCACAACAGTACTTTCCGGTCCTGAAAAGAAACTGGGCATAAATTCCGATTATACAGTATTTGACCAGATCGTGCTCGATCCGGAACTAATTTCCGGAGCACCGGCTGATCAGCGTTTCTATACAGGAATGGATTGTTATATACATTGCGTAGAATCTTTAAACGGTACCTATCTTAACACCTTCAGCAAAGCATATGGTGAAAAGGCTATTGAACTTTGCAGAGAGGTCTTTTTAGGCAACGGCCCGGATAGTGATGAGAAGCTTATGATGGCCTCATATTTTGGAGGGATGAGTATAGCCTATTCACAGGTCGGAGTATGCCATGCCCTCTCATACGGGCTTTCCTTTGTTTTGGGGCTTCACCACGGAATCGGCAATTGTATAGCCTTTGACTATCTTGAAGAATACTATCCTGAAGGGGTTCACGAATTTCGCCGGATGATGAAAAAACACGGCATTAATCTCCCGCGAAATCTTGCAGAAGGCATTGAAAACCACAGACTGGAAAAAATGGTCGATGTTGCGCTTGTGCTCGAGCCGCTCTGGGAAAACGCTCTGGGAACCGGCTGGAAAGAGATAATGACAAGAGAAAAGATTAAAGAGCTCTATCAAAGGATGTAGGGAAAATTGGAACTAGTAATAAAATTCGCAAAAAAAATTACCAGTTTTTTCAGACAAGTTGCCTGTAAAACCGCCTCTTATCTTCCGGCTGACATCTACTTTGGAAAGAGCATGGCCTCTGTTCCAGGCGGTTCCATTATATTATTTCCATGCTGGGAAAACATTCTTTGCTGCGGGCTTGCAGGGATCGTCTCCTTTAAAAACAAAAAGAAAACAAGCAGTCATTTTGATACAGCGTCTCTGGATGATATGGTCAAAAAGATCGAAGAGCGCTGCTTTGCTTTTTGCAAAAAGAATGATTTCTCTCTCGAAGCTCATTACCTTGGTGGGCAGAGTCTAATCGACTCTCTTTTTCAGGCGGTCCGCGCCCTAAAAGGCGAAGACCATTTTTTTGAAATTTTCATAAACAAAGATATTCAGAACAAACTTTCGAAACTTGCGGGCCGTCTTCATGGTATCATAGATAAAGAAGCAAAGATTTTCTACGATAATATTGGATATTTCAAATCTGATGAAGCAGACAGAATCTCCCGGCGGATCGAGGATTTGAGAGACATTGCCTGGTGTTTTACCTCAGAGATTGCAGATAACATAAAAAGGACAGCAGACCTGTTAGGACATCGCAGCGATGAGCCTCCTACTCCTCATCTGGTAAAAATCTTTAAAAACATCAATGCAGTGTTAAACAGTATAGACCGTCTTGAGGTGAGGGGGCGCGATTCAGCAGGCATCTCCTTAATCTTTATTCTTGACAGTGCTGAATTTGAAAAATTCAAAGGGGCTATCGGCAATGCAAATCTTATTTGTCAATTAAAAGAGCGATCAAATAGAGGTCTCCTTGTAAATAAGGGAATCAGCACACATGAATCAAAAGATGAAACCGGAAAAGAAATCGTTGCCATTGCTATTACTTACAAGATTGCTGCTGAAATAGGCGCTCTTGGAGATAATATTAATTTTTTGCGCAAACAGATCAAAAACGATCCGATCCTTCAGACTCTGGCCGCTTTTTCTCATAAATATCGCACTGTTTCCGCACACACCAGATGGGCATCCATAGGGTCTATCAACGAGCCGAACTGCCATCCTGTTGACAGTAAAACAACGGGGAGCTCCGCTGAAAAGAGCGGAATAATTCATGTCTGTCTCAATGGAGATATTGATAATTATCTTGAACTAAAAAGAGAATATGAAAGCAAAGGTGATCTCATAGATAAAGAGATGACCACCGATACAAAAATTATCCCCCTTTGGATCGAACAATATATTAATCAGGGCTGTAAAGTGGAAGAAGCCTTTCGCCTGGCTGTCAATGATTTTAAGGGGTCCCATGCCATATTCATGCATACCGACCTGGCTCCCGGCAAGCTTTTTCTGGCCCAGAAAGGAAGTGGCCAGGCCATCTTCATAGGTCTGGCTGAAGATCATTATATACCGACTTCTGAGGTGTACGGATTTGTTGAAGAAACTTCAAGTTATCTCAAAATGGACGGGGAAAAGAGAGAAGGCAGAAATGGCGCGACCCAGGGGCAGATTTTTGTTTTAGACCAGGAATCCTTTGGAGGAACAGATGGCATCAAAGCGTTTCTTTATGACGGAACTCCGATTGAACTTGGAAAAAAGGATATAAAACATACAGATATCACATCAAGGGACATAGATCGCAATGATTTTCCACATTATTTTTTGAAAGAGATATCGGAATCCCCGGTTTCTGTGGAAAAGACCCTTCAGAACCGCTGGAAAATCGAGGAAAACAAAAATAAGAGGTATGTAATAGCACTTGACGAAAGAATAGTCTCGAAGTCTTTGCAAAAGGCTCTGATTGATAAAAAGATACGGCGGATCTTTTTTGTCGGGCAGGGTACCGCGGGCGTAGCAGCTCTGGCATGCGCAGATATCATGAATTACTATATTGATGATCCATCGCTTCATATCAGTGCACTTAAAGCATCGGAACTTAGCGGGTTTAAGCTTAATGACCATGATAATGCAAGCAGCTTGGCCGATGCTCTGGTAATTGCCATAAGCCAGTCCGGTACTACAACAGATACAAATCGAACCGTAGAAATGGTGAAAGAACGGGGGGCTCACACCCTCGCCATCGTTAACCGGAGAGACTCAGATATTACATTCAAGGTGGATGGCGTCATGTACACCAGTAGCGGACGTGATATTGAGATGTCTGTGGCTTCAACAAAGGCATTCTATTCACAGATCATTGCAGGTGCTCTCCTTGGTCTTTACATTGCCGGCCTGAAAGGGAGCAGAGATGATGAATTTGTGTCAGAGGAAATAAAACAACTGCGCAAGCTCCCCGGGTTTATGAGAAAAATCCTTTCCATGAGCGGTAAAATCGAAGACTCCGCCAAAAGACTTGCCTCAACTAGGACATACTGGGCAGTAGTCGGAAGTGGCCCGAACAAAGCCTCGGCAGACGAGATCAGGATCAAGTTGAGCGAGCTTTGCTATAAGACAATTTCATCTGATTATGTTGAAGACAAAAAGCATATAGATCTTTCATCAGAGCCCCTTATAATTGTTTGTGCCGCGGGAACAAGGGGCGCTGTTATTGGTGATATCATAAAAGATAGCGCGATATTTCAGGCTCATAAGGCTACACAGGTTGTAATAGCAGACGAGGGTGAAAACAGGTTTGATCCCTATGCAGAGGATGTTTTTCATGTTCCCATTGTAAGCGAACATCTTGCGCCTGTCTTGAACACCATGGTCGGGCATATCTGGGGATATTATGCAGCGCTTGCCATTAACGAAGGATCAAGGTTTCTGCATATCTTTCGCAAAGAAATCCAAAGCAAAATAGACGATTATGCAGAAAAGGGTGTGGATATTTACGAAGTAATTCTGGAAAAATCGTTCAGAGAAAAAATAGCTCAGTTTTATAACGAATTCAGAACAAAAAGAGCTGAAAAGCGTTTCCCGACAGCCATAGCCATGGCGTCAGATCTAATCCTTCTTCTTAAATATCTGTCAGGAAGATTGCCTGTATCTGATTTTGAACTCGATTTTGGCGTAAAAGGAACCCCTCTTAATATGCTAAACAGGCTTTTTGAATGCCTGGGAGAATCAATAAACTTCATGGCCCGTCCTGTTGACGCGATCAAACACCAGGCCAAAACCGTCACAGTCGGAACAAGCCGTATCAGTGAGAGGTTAGAAGGAATTCTATTTGAGACACTGGCCGCACACAATTTCAATGCTTCGCAACTTATAAACAGAAATATTATAGTCCTTAAAAATTTGCAGGACATTGTTTCACATATCAAAGGATCGATTCTTTACAAGATTGGCGGCCTGAGCATTTTCGGTGAATTAACGGATAAAACAACAATTGATGTAAAAAAGAAGGAGGGCGTCTTAAAATCGATTCCATCCCGGGTAGAAGAGGACACAGAGCTTAAAGGGACCAAAAAAATCATCGTGCGCAAGGAAAATGTCTATATTGGCAAAGGGCGGAAAGATGGTCGCAGTATTATCATTATTCCGATCATCTCAGCGTCTCATTCCACACCAAACATAATCGAATATCTCCTTTTGTTAAACATATCGTTTAAAGAAAACATCCCGATTACCGTAAAGATAAAAGCTCTCGGCGGCAAATATGAGCACATAAAGAACATTGTTCAAGAAAACAGTATCGTATGGGATGATAAGTATCTCGAACTTGTTGAGACAGAAGAGCTTTTTGGAAGATCGGCTGAAAAGATAGGAGAATATATTGTTAGCTCAAAGCCCTAAAGTGTTGCCTTCCCCAAAGAGACCCTGATGAATTCCTTGAACAGAGGATGAGGATCCATGGGTCGTGATTTGAATTCCGGGTGAAATTGACATCCAAGAAACCATGGGTGGTTCTTGATCTCGATTATTTCAACCAGTTCTCCGCTAGGTGAAGTACCGCTGACAACCAGGCCATTTTCTTCAAGCATTTCTTTATACTCGTTGTTGAATTCATACCTGTGACGGTGTCGCTCTGAAATATCGGGAACTCCGTACGCTTTATAAGCAATAGTTCCATTTTTTATATGACATGGATAGGCCCCGAGGCGCATGGTTCCACCCTTGTTTGAGGTTATATCTCTTTTTTGCACTGTTTTTGTCTTGTCATCATACCACTGCGTCATCAGATAGATAACAGGGTATGGGGTGCTCTCATCAAACTCGGAGCTGTGGGCGCCTGTCATACCTGCCACGTTGCGTGCAAATTCAATGACAGCTATCTGCATTCCAAGGCATATGCCAAAAAACGGAACCTTATTTTCTCTTGCATATTTTGCTGCACAAATTTTGCCTTTAATACCACGGGATCCAAATCCGCCAGGTACCAGTATGCCATTGGCGTTTTTAAGAATCTGCATGCAATTGTCTTTGTTTATCTTCTCTGAATCGACAAATACAAGATTAACCCGGCAATCATTGGGAATTCCGCCATGATATAGCGCTTCGTTTAAACTCTTGTACGATTCCGTCAGATCTACATATTTTCCGACTATTGCTATTGTAACGGAATGTTTGGGTTTTTTGAGTTTATTGACAACCTCCTCCCAGACCTCGAGCTTTGGCGCCCTTGTCCAGATATGGAGCAATTCCACAATCTTCTCATCCAGTCCCTCCTTGTGAAATTCCAGAGGGACTTCGTAAATACAGTCCACATCTTTTGCCGTGATTACCGCATCCATATCTACATTGCAAAAAAGGGCTATTTTTGACTTTATATCTTTAGACAGGTATCTGTCGGCACGGCAAAGGAGAATATCGGGCTGAATTCCTATGCTTCGAAGCTCTTTTACGCTGTGCTGGGTCGGTTTTGTCTTAACTTCATGTGCTGTCGCAATATAGGGAACAAGTGTAAGATGGATATAGAGCACATTATCCTTCCCAACGTCCGCCTTGAATTGCCGGATAGCTTCAAGAAATGGGAGGCTTTCTATATCGCCTATGGTTCCGCCTATTTCCACGATAACTATATCCACTCCATCTGCAACAAGCTTGATACTCGCCTTGATTTCGTCTGTAATGTGCGGGATAACCTGTACGGTGCCTCCCAGATACTCTCCCTTACGCTCTTTAGTAATGACGGAGTAGTATATCTTTCCGGTAGTAAAGTTATTGTCTCTGCCCAATTTAGCGCTGGTAAACCGCTCATAATGCCCTAGATCCAGGTCAGTCTCAGCGCCGTCATCCGTTACAAAGACCTCTCCATGTTGGAAAGGATTCATGGTTCCGGGATCAACGTTAATATACGGATCAAGCTTCTGGATAGTCACGGTAAGTCCGCGGCTTTCAAGAAGCGCTCCAATAGCTGCAGAAGCAAGCCCCTTCCCAAGAGATGAAAGTACTCCACCTGTCACAAATATAAATTTTGTATTATAATTCATAAGGCCTCAAAATTGTTGGGCATGGTTCTAACTTTGGCCACCATCCTATGTTAAAGTCAATTAATGCTTACAAAACAAAAAATTGATGATTGATGATTGATGATTGTCGATTTGTGGAATTGCTTCGCTCTGTCTTTTTGTTATAAAATTAATAGAATACCTTCAATCATCAATCATCAATCGACAATCATCAATTTTGACCATGATAGGCATAGTTCACAAACAGCACGCACAATGCCAGTCACGGACAAACAAGTTTGTTCATGCCACCAATCATCCAATCATCCAATCATCCAATCACCCAAGCAGCTCATCTACTCATATATCTTCTTGAAATCCTCAATGGTTTTCCGGACTTCGCCAAGCCCATCTGATTCATGTCGATCCGGCAGAATAGGAGCAGCCGGCGGATAGATCGATTTAAGATGGTCTATATCGAAAAGATTCTCAGAAAAAGAAGGATTCACCTTAATGTTATCAACATTAATTTCGCGCATTAAAATGTTATTCTGATAAAACTCGATACGCATCGGATACCATGTCTTCCCAACCCGCTGCCATTCAAGATACCGGACTTCCGGGAAATCTTTATGGCTTTCACCGGCTTTGCCATCGATTATCCAGCGAAAAGGTAGAAACGTATCTTTATCTATCCATACCTGAGGAACCGATTCGTCCGGGTATTGAGCGCCCAGTACATACGCTATTTTGCCCTGAAAACGTCCCAGGCTTGAAACCGATATGTCCACTCCAAGAAGCAAAAGCCTCTTTTGGAGCAATATTCGGCAGCGGTAAAGAAGAATATCCTTGTACCGGTCAAACCATCTTTCAAACTTATCCCTTTCTTGCTCAGGCAAAGCGTGCAGTCCTGCCCGCCATCGCAAGCCACACTCGCCGCTCTTCATCCTTTCGTTTGCTCGCTCAGGCGAAGCGGGCGGGCTGGACGCAACCTCTCCGTCAATTACTGTTAGCGTCACACCTGATGAGACAACATAAATCCTTTGAGCATTTTCAGACTGAATGTCGGAGCGGAACTTTTCCGGAAAAGCATACCTTAAAGTTTCGCTTAGCTTAACTACACCACTTTGCAGGCTGTTATCATGAAGTATCAACTTCTGGAGAACCAGAAGCCTTTTTGCTCCTCCGAGTTTTTTTGTCATTAATTCCAGCAGATGTGGTCCCTGCAGCACATAGGCGTCTGAATGCGAATAAAAACACGTAAAAGCCACAAGGCTTAGAAAAATGAGTATAGATTTTTTCACTCGACCTCGAATCTATCCGGATATAAATATATTCTCTGAAAACATGGCTCCTTTCCCGAGTTCTTCTTCAATCCTGATAAGCTGGTTATATTTGGCGATCCGGTCGCTACGGGACATTGAACCTGTTTTAATCTGACCTCCGTTTACTCCGACCACAAGATCCGCAATAAAGGTATCTTCTGTTTCACCGGATCTGTGGGATATTACTGTAGTATAACCGGCCTGCTTTGCCATCTCAATAGTATCGAGGGTTTCGGTAACCGTGCCTATCTGATTCAGCTTGATCAGAATGGAATTCGCTATTCCCTGTTCAATACCCTTGCCGAATATTTTTGGATTGGTCACAAAGATATCGTCACCCACGACCTGGATAGTTCCTCCAAGCCTATCGGTCATCAACTCCCATCCGTCCCAATCCTGTTCAGAAAGACCATCTTCTATTGAAAGGATGGGATATTTATCAATTAAAGCTTCATAGTAGTCGATCATCTCCTCTGAGCTTAATTTTTTATTTTCCGAAGCCAGAATATATTTATCTTTTTTATAAAACTCACTTGCAGCGGAATCCAGGGCAAGCCCAACATCTTTACCTGGTTTGTATCCGGCTGATTCAATTGCGCTAATGATGAATTTTATTGCATCTTCATTAGATTTAAGATCCGGAGCAAAGCCGCCTTCATCGCCGACAGCAGTATTGAGACCTTTATCTTTAAGTATCTTTTTAAGAGCATGAAAAGTCTCCGCGCCCATCCGGACAGCCTGGGCAAAGGTCTTTGCGCTAACAGGTACGATCATGAACTCCTGTATATCAAGATTGTTGGCGGCATGTGCTCCGCCATTTATTATATTCATCATAGGAACAGGAAGATATCTGGCATTTATCCCCCCCAGATATCGATAAAGCGGTAATCCATAGGCTGCTGATGCGGCTCTTGAGGCTGCCATTGATACACCGAGAATTGCATTTGCTCCAAGTTTTATCTTGTTTTGAGTGCCGTCAAGCTCAATCATGCATTTATCAAGCGCCATTTGATTTGCTGAATCCATGCCGCGCACAGCAGGGGCAATTATATTCAACACGTTTTCTACAGCTTTGGCAACCCCCTTTCCCCCAAAGCGCTTTAATCGTTTATCACGAAGCTCCAGGGCTTCACGCGTCCCAGTGGAAGCTCCTGAGGGAACCGCAGCACGTCCAACAGTGCCACAGGCAAGAATAACATCTGCCTCAACTGTCGGATTTCCTCTTGAATCCAGGATTTCTCTCGCTTTTACATCAATGATCTCGGTCATGACATCCTCCACATTTGTTATTTGTAACGTCTCAAAAAGTTCGGGTATGTTTATTATAAGCCAGTTTGCTGGATGCCCGCTTTCGCGGGCATGACGGGGAATTTATTACATTCGTCATTCCCGCAAAGGCGGGAATCCAGGTGTATTACCCGAAGTTATTGAGAAGATACTGTTATTCTGTCGTATTCACAAGTAACGATTAGCTTTTTTTTATCCTGTATCCTGCAACTTGACAAATTAATAAGAACTGTTACTCTCCTTATGTTCTTATGTCAAGAATGGGACTTGTTAAGATAAGACATTTTTACTTTTTTGATTCGTTTCTCAAAGGTCTCGTCTCATGATCTGCTGAGGGATTATTATGCAAAACATAGACTTTTATTCCAGTGCCCATCTTATAGTCGCGGCAATAAGGGTTCTTGAACGCCGGAATAGTACACTGCCATCTATTGATGAGGTTTGTCGGACAATATCATTTTCTTTGGAACGGGGCAATCTTATATGCAAAAAACTTAACGAAATGGGGATAATAGAAGTGATTGAAGGAGCCTACGGAACCAGACTTTTTATCAAGAACCATTTAGCAATAGAAGAAATTCCAAGGAATACAAAGGGGAGTGATCTCGAAAAAGAGCTTAAGAAATTCCAAAATACGAGAAAAAATCATGCGAAGAAAATAGAGTCTTTTCAAACCAAGCAGGCAGAAAAGCAAAAGAAGCTTTTTGCTGAGCTGGAAAAGAGATTGAAAGATAGTTTGGATAAGAAGGGAAAGTAGTTATAAGTGGATTTGAACAAAAACATCATTCCTGACAACGCAAAGAAAATACACCTTATTGCGATATGCGGCACTGGAATGGGAGCTCTTGCCTGCATGCTCAGCGATATGGGTCTTGAAGTAACGGGTTCAGATCATAAAATCTATCCTCCGATGAGCAGTTTTCTCTCAAAGAGGAACATCAAAATCGCCGATGGTTTTGACGAAAAGAATATTTCATATGGTCCGGATCTTATTGTTGTAGGAAATGCTGTAAGAAGAGATAATCCGGAAGTTGTCAAAATGCATAAAATGGGCCTTAATTTCTGCTCCATGCCCCAGGCAATAAACAGATTTGTTGCAGGTGAAAAAAAACCGATTCTTGTTACCGGTACTCATGGCAAAACAACCACATCTTCTATTTTAGCCTGGATTCTTTATGAAGCGGGCCGTTATGAGGCAAAATTGGATCCTTCCTTTGTTATAGGAGGAATCTTAAAAAACTTTAACAGTAACTATCGCCTTGGTAAAGGGGAGTTTGTTATAATTGAAGGTGATGAGTACGACACCGCTTTTTTTGATAAGAGGTCGAAATTTTTACATTATGATCCTTTCATGGCAGTGCTTACAAGCGTTGAATTCGATCACGCTGATATATTCAAAGATATTGATCATGTAAAAGAAACCTTTAATACTTTCATATCAGGCATTTCCCAAAATAGCAGACTAATAGCTTATGATGGCGATAAAAATGTTGCCGGACTGATCGGCGACAGGAAATGTTCTGTTGAAACCTATGGCAGGGATAGAAACTCACCATGGCGCCTTGGCGATGTCTCTATCGACCCGCCATGGACCCTTTTTGAGGTTTTAAAACATGGCAAGACTTTTGGAATCTTTAAAACAAGGCTTGTGGGAGAACACAACCTCTTAAATACATTGGCAGTAATAGCAATAGCCGATATTTTGATGATACCGACCGAGGTAATTGCAAAAGCGCTTGAAACATTTCAGGGCATAAAGAGGCGGCAGGAAATACGCGGGCAAAAAAGAGGGATTACGGTTATCGATGATTTCGCTCACCATCCTGCTGCCGTAAGAGAGACAATCCGAGCGGTTAAATCTTTTTGGCAGGAGAGACGGCTTATAGCAGTATTTGAGCCAAGGACCAACTCAAGCATGCGCAAAGTATTCCAGGAGATCTATCCGTTTTCCTTTGATCCGGCGGATCTTATATGTATCCGTAAGCCCCCGCTGCTTGATAAGATACCTGCTGCTGAACGTTTTTCATCAGAGCAGTTGGTGGATGACCTGAAAGATCGCGGGAAGAATGCCCACTATTTTCCGGATACACTATCCATCATAGATTTTTTGGTCAAAGAGGCAATGTCCGGCGATCTTATCCTGATCATGTCAAACGGCGGATTTGACAATATTCACGAAAGGTTGCTGAAATCTTTATAAGAGACCGGGTCTGCATCCTTACATGCGGCCGCCGCTCCATCGTAATTTGGTTTTCAGAACATTAAAATAGTCCTGGTCCGGCATAGTTATCATGTTGACGAAATACAGGCTCTTCCTGATAATGATTGTATCTCTTTCGCTTATCTCAAGGCCTACCTGGCCGTCAAAAGTCAGCATGATATCAGAAGACTCTTTCGTAAGCCTGATTTTTATTGATGCAGAGTCAGGAAGGATTAGCGGCCGGTTTGTCAGGGTAAAAGGGCAGATAGGAGTCATTATAATTGCCGGTACAGCAGGATGGATAATCGGACCGCCGGCAGAAAGTGAATAAGCTGTTGAACCGGTTGGAGTTGAGATGATAAGACCGTCAGCCCTGTATGTGGTCAGGTAGCGGTCGTTTATATATGTTTCTATATGTGCAAGCCTGGCAAGAGTACGTTTGTTTATGACTACATCGTTCAGCACTGTTTCACGAACGAGTTCTTTTTCATCCCGGATCACTTTGACCTGAAGGCGCATCCTGGGTTCTGTGGTAAACTTATTGTTCAAAACGGTTTCGGCAGTAGAAAAGAGACTCTCTTCTGATATTTCAGCCAGAAAACCGACTTCACCAAGCTTGACTCCAATAATCGGGATATTCTGGTCGCCTATCCAGCGAACAGCGTTTAAAAAAGTTCCGTCTCCTCCTAATACAAAAATGCAATACAGGTCCGAGGGCGCATAGGATTTCCTTTTGCCGGAATGTATGCGACCAGGCCGCGGGCTTTCTTTCCTTACAACGCTTATGCCTTTTGACTGCAGCCACCTTTCAAATTCATCAGCCTTGCCGGTTGTCTTTTCATCTGGTTTTACTACCAATCCTATCTTTTTCAAAATAGATTAACTCCTTAGAAAAAATTGTCGATTGATGATCGATGATTGTCCATTGAAGATTGAAGGTATTTTATCACGCCTGCCTCGCCTGAGCAAGCCTGCCTGCCTCGCCTGAGCTCGCGATGGCGGACAGGTCATCGTGTAATTTACCTTAAACTTATTGAGAAGTTACTTGCCGGTCAGATAATCACCACTTTTTTTACAGCATTTACAATCTCTTCAGGCTCATCCATGACCTGCAAGATATCAATATCCCCAGGTGATATCCGTTTTTCGGTGAGCAAGCGTGATTTGATCCACTTTATAAGTCCGGACCAGTAATCAGAACCTACCAGGATTACAGGAAATGGTTTTATACGGTGGGTTTGAATAAGTGTAATTGCCTCAAAAAATTCATCCAGTGTGCCAAAACCGCCCGGCATTATAATATAGGCGGTGGCATATTTAACGAACATTACTTTACGTATGAAGAAGTATTTAAAATTGAGCTTGATATTGGAGTATTGATTCGGTTTTTGCTCAAACGGAAGGGCAATATTCAGCCCGATAGAAGTTCCTCCTGCCTTTGAGGCGCCTTTGTTGGCCGCTTCCATGACGCCCTCGCCACCACCGGTTATTACAGCGAAATTGTTTTTTGCAAAAATAGCAGCTATTTCTTCAGTTTTTTTATAAATCGGATCATCGGGTTTAATTCTGGATGACCCGAAGATGCTGACAGCAGGTCCTACGTCATAAAGGACTTCAATCCCTTCAACGAATTCTCCCATAATTTTGAACACACGCCACGCTTCGCCCGCCTTAAAGTCGTTAATAAGAAATTGTTTTTCCATTTTTTAAAAAAGTATCTCACGCAAAGACGCAAAGACGCAAAGTTTTTCTTAATTTTCTTCGCGAGTTTGGGCGAGGTTCTTAGAATAAAGTGTAAACCGGCATACAGCCGGTATGATCTATACGCCTCACCATCTTCCATTAAATCCTATGATGACCCTGCCTTGGTGCACAATCACCGGGACATTGCGCCTTCCATCAGAATATTTCATCATGGTATTAAGACCTTCGGTATCAGACAGTACATTGATATATTCCACATCTTCACCGTTTTTTACAAAAGCTTCACGAGCCGCAGTTGTAAAAGGTCAAGTATCTTTCCCAAAGATCAAAACTTTCTCCGCCACGGTTTTATCCCTCCTTAGCCTCTGTAAGTTATGCAGTCTAAAATAAGGTTTTTAAGTTTTTGATCAAGAACAGAGTAAGAATAGTAACGCCTGGCTATCTCATAATTGCAAGTAACCATTTTATTGCAATACTCCGGGTCTGTTAGAACTTTTCTTGCCTGGTGAACCGCTTTTTCCGTTACATATCCGTTAATTTCTATTGCAGAAAATCCTTTTGGCTTGATATCCATCGTGTAAATTGCATAAGTGTTTACTACCATCGGTTTACGGAAATATATTGCTTCAAGAAAAGCATTGCCGAAACCCTCAACATAGGAAGGATAAGTGACAAGGTCGGCATGTGGATAAATATCATTAAGGTCGTAGATTTTCTTTCCTGTTTTGGTATATCCTCTCTGTTCATTAATAATATCTGAAACAAAAACCGTGTCAACATTCAACAGCTTTGAATATTTCTTTAGCCTCTGTTCATAATCATAACCTTCATCACCAGAGGCATGTGAAATAATGAGTTTGGCCTTCATTCCCAGCCTGCTGACAAGTTCTATTGCATGTTCAATGCCTTTGCGTTCAACAACCCTTGTAGGTTGAAGAACAAAAAGCTCATCATCTTCGATTCCAAGGGCTTCTCGCACATCAGACGCATAATCATTGGAAGGAACCGGCGGATTGTCAAAGTCCATTACATTCGGGATGATAGTTGCTGAAATACCTGTTCTGAGACTTAATTGGTTACAGGCTGAAGAGTTGATTACCACATGCCAGATTGACGGGAGATGGGGCGGAAAGGCCATGTTGATGTATTCCCAGACAGCGTTAGTCATGAGATTCTGCCGTTCCCAGAAAAAATCGTGATGGTGAGCTATTACAGGCATTCCGGTTTCTGATATTACTTCTGTAATGGCAATGCCAAGAGGAATATTGAGTGGTATTGACAGAGCATTTTCAGGAACTAAAATCTCGATGTTGAATTTTTCGATGAATTTATAAAGATGATCCTTTATTTTTTGACAGATTGCATGAATCTTTTTCGTTATGGAGCGGGATCGTGTGTGGGTTCCAAAGCAGTTTTGGTTAATATACTTGATGTCAGGGTGTTTGAAGTGGGCTTCTTCCGCAAGATACGAACAATCCGGGGGCTGTTCAAGCTCGCCGGCAAAGTAAAAGCAGTTAAATCCTTCTTTTTCAAAAACATCGGCCCATTTTGCTATTTCCAGGGAGACACCATCTGTCCCTGCAATGCGGGTCGCGACAAATCCGATATTTTGTCTTCTGTCGGAGGATGTACTACAAGTCATTTTTATACTCCTTGGATTTCATGATACCTGAAACAATCTACAGTATGATCATTTACCATCCCTACTGCCTGCATAAACGCATAACA
>DAOVDN010000133.1 GCA_030669465.1 Desulfobacterales bacterium
GTAAACAGCCCTGTGCGGGCATGCAGATCAGTCGGAACAGAACCGATCTTTATTGACCATGCTGTTGGTTGCCTGATTTATGATGCAGACGGCAACAGATTTATCGATTATGTTGGATCATGGGGGCCGATGATCCTCGGACACAGGCATTCTCTGGTTATTGAAGCGATTTCAAATGTGTTGAAACGTGGGACCAGCTTTGGTGCGCCTACGGACCTTGAGATCGAACTTGCTGAAATGATCATTGATGCGGTTCCTTCTGTTGAGATGGTGCGCATGGTAAACTCAGGAACAGAAGCAACTATGAGTGCAATACGGCTCGCCAGGGGATTTACCGGAAGGGATACGATAGTCAAATTTGACGGATGCTATCATGGTCATGCGGACACCCTTCTTGTAGAGGCGGGATCAGGCGTTGCCACACTTGGTATTCCAGGAAGCCCTGGTGTGCCGGAATCTTTTGTAAAGCACACCCTGTCAGTTCCATATAATGATATCGACAGCATTAAAAAGGTAATGAACAAACATGGTGACAGCATCGCCTGTATCATCGTGGAACCTGTTGCCGGAAATATGGGGTTAGTTCCGCCTGTAGAGGGTTTTCTTGAGACATTAAGAGAACTGACGAAAAAAAACGGCAGTTTGCTGATATTTGATGAGGTGATGTCCGGATTCAGGGTAGCATACGGGGGCGCACAATCTCTCTATGGAATTACTCCTGATATTACTACCCTTGGAAAAATCATCGGAGGAGGAATGCCGGTGGGCGCTTATGGCGGCAGGCGTGAAATCATGGAAAATATCGCCCCACAAGGAGACATATATCAGGCAGGAACTCTTTCAGGCAATCCGGTTGCCATGGCTGCCGGTATTGCAACGCTTGCCCAGATCAAGAAATCGAACTTTTATGATGCACTGGATGAAAAAGCAGCCCGTCTTGCCGATGGGCTTGAACTGGCTGCGGAAAAAGCGAGGATAAAGGTCGTGGTCAACAGGGTCGGATCTATGATGAGCCTCTTTTTTACGGACAGAGATGTTATAAATTTTGACGATGCAAAGACCTGTAACCTTGAAATGTTTTCAGCCTACTATAAGGGTATGCTCCAAAAAGGAATCTACCTTGCACCTTCCCAGTTTGAAGCTCTTTTTGTTTCAGCAGCGCATAACGTAGAACATATTGATGCAACGATAAAGGCAGCAGAAGAAGTGTTGGGGAATTGGTGATTGTTGATTGTTGATTGTTGATCGTTGATTGTTGATTGAGGAATGCTGGTATGCTGGTATGGTTGGATGGTTGGATGGTTAAATAATCTGCGGAAATCTGCGGAATCTGCGGATGGGATTTATGGATTAGAAGGTATGAAAAAGAGCCCTGATCTTAAGGTTGACATTGGTGGGATAGAATTAAGAAATCCCGTGATGACGGCATCCGGCACATTTGGATATGCCAGTGAATTTAAGGATCTTGTTGACTTAAATCGACTTGGAGCCATTATTGTAAAAGGCTTGTCGCTTGAACAATCCAGGGGAAACAGACCTCCAAGAATCGTTGAAACTTCGTGCGGCATGCTGAATGCCATCGGCCTTGAAAACGTCGGGTTTAAAGCATTTGTAAAAGAAAAGCTCCCGTTCTTAAAAGCGCTTTCAACGCCGGTCTTTGTAAACATTTATGGGAAAAGCATAGAGGATTATGCTAAGCTGGCATCACAGATAGATGATATTGAAGAAATATCGGGCATTGAGGTCAATATCTCATGTCCGAATGTAAAAGCTGGAGGGATAACCTTCGGAGTAGATCCTGAATCCGCTTACAGTGTGGTCAGCGCTGTCAGAGAGAGGACGGCAAAGCCTCTTATGGTAAAGCTTTCCCCAAATGTCACCGACATTACAAAAATAGCGAAAAGCGTAGAGGATGCAGGTGCGGATTCCATATCATTGATAAATACTATAACCGGCATGGCTGTAGACATTGAAACCAGGCGTCCAAAGCTTGCCAGTATAACAGGAGGGCTTTCAGGTCCGGCAATCAAACCGATAGCCCTGCGCATGGTGTGGCAGGTGGTTCAAAAAGTAAAGATTCCGGTAATCGGGGTCGGAGGCATCATGAAAGCAGAAGATGCGCTGGAGTTTTTGATAGCAGGTGCCACGGCCGTTCAGATCGGCACAGCCAATTTTGTAAACCCGCATGCCACAATAGAGATAATAGAAGGGATAGAGGCGTTTCTGATAGAAAGAAAGATTCCCGGATTAATGGATATTGTCGGCACTTTCGAGAGTTGATTCGATGATTGGTTGATTTAAAATTACATCTCTGTGATCTCTGTGTGCTCTGTGAGAGATTGTTTTTTTGTCTCTCGCCCGCTTCGCTTGAGTTCACAGAGTTTGATTATTCCGCTGAAAACAGAGCGGAAGAAACAAAAATAAAAAAAATGTCAACCCTTCGGGTGAAAGAACAATAATCGACCAATGCACCAATGCACCAATCGACCAATCGACCAATCGACCAATCATCCAAATTCTGACGATACGACCGGGTGGTTTTTTAAGTATTCCAGCCTGTTCAGCCCGTTAATATAAGCCCTGGCGCTGGCTGTAATTATGTCCGGATCAGCCGCTCTGCCAAGGGCAATAAGGCCGTTTTCTCTTAGACGGACAGTCACCTCGCCCTGGGCGTCTGTGCCGCCGGTAATGGCGCTTACGGAAAATCTTAAGAGTTCTGATTCCGCCCCTGTGAGTTTTGCAATAGCGTTAAAAACAGCATCAATCGGGCCGTTTCCGTAACCAGCGCCCTGTACGGATCTTTCGTTTATTGTGAGTTTAACACTCGCCATTGGAAAGACCGTTGTTCCGCTTGTTACATGCAGATATTCCAGGCGGAAAATATCGGTTGTCCGAAGGATGCCCTCTGTGACAATAACTTCCAGGTCCTCATCTACTACATGTTTTTTCTTATCAGCGAGTTCCTTAAATTTTGAAAAGACAAGCTTTAATTCTTCGTCGGAAAGATCATATCCCAGCTCCTTTAAATGTGAGCGAAGGGCATGCCTTCCCGAGTGTTTGCCTAATACAAGCTTACTATCGCTAAGCCCTATGGTTTCGGGCTTCATAATTTCATATGTCATTGGATTCTTCAGCATTCCGTCCTGATGAATTCCAGCCTCGTGGGCAAATGCATTGGCTCCTACAATGGCCTTGTTCGGCTGCACAATGATACCTGTTATCATGCTGACAAGCCGGCTTGTCGGATAGATATGCTCGGTTTTTATATTGGTCACCATCGGAAGATAATTGGGCCTTGTGTGCAGAGCCATTACTGTCTCTTCCAGGGATGTGTTTCCGGCTCTTTCTCCAATTCCGTTTATGGTTACTTCCACCTGTCTTGCTCCGGCCATTATTGCTGCAAGAGTATTTGCCGTGGCAAGTCCAAGATCATTGTGGCAGTGTACACTTAAGACCGCCTTTTTCATATTTGGAGTATGTGTTAAAACATATTTTACAAGGTCTGCAAATTCCTCCGGGATAGCATACCCTACTGTATCAGGAAGATTAATAGTTGTAGCGCCGGCTTCAATTGCGGCCTCAAAAACCCTGCACAGAAAATCACGATCACTCCGCGATCCATCCTCTGCGGAAAATTCAACGCTGTCGGTAAAAGAGCTGGCATATTTGACTGCCTCGACAGCGGTTTTTACAACCTCATCTCTTGTCATATTCAGTTTATAATCCATGTGAATATCAGACGTTGCGATAAAAGTATGTATCCTTGGTTTCGCGGCATTGCGGATCGCACCCCATGCTCTGTCGATATCATTTTTGGATGTGCGTGCCAGTGCAGCGACTTCGGTATTTTTCAGCTTTTCCGCTATCCTGGAAACCGCTTCAAAATCTCCTTCAGATGCTGCAGGAAAGCCGGCTTCCAATACATCTACGCCGAGCTTTTCCAACTGCACGGCAATCCGCATCTTTTCAGCGGCATTCATGCTGGCTCCGGGAGACTGCTCACCGTCTCTTAAAGTTGTATCAAAAATAATTACTCTCTCATTCATGATTTTGTCTCTTAATCCTTTAATGATCTTTCCCGTTCCTTAGCCAGTTTATACTGAAAACTGTCTGCCAGTGCCTGCCAGCTTGCTTCTATAATATCTTCTGAAGCGCCGGTTGTGCTCCAGATATCATCTTCATCTCTTGACTCTATTAAAACCCTTACCTTTGCCGCGGTCCCTTTTCCTCCGTCTATTACCCGCACCTTGAAATCAACAAGACGCATGGAATCCAGGTCGGTTACATAAAATTTCTCCAGGGCCTTGCGCAGGGCATTATCCAGAGCGCTAACCGGCCCATGTCCTTCGGCGGCAGTGATTTCCTCCTTATCTCCGACAGAAATCTTGATTGTAGCATGAGACGAACATGGATAATCTTTGTCCTTTTCAATGTGGACTCTAAAAGATTTCAGTTCAAAAAGGGGTTTGAACTGTTTTGTAAATTTTT
>DAOVDN010000086.1 GCA_030669465.1 Desulfobacterales bacterium
ACCGTCATTATCACATGGCCTATTGCAAGCACCTCCATGGTTCTGTAGTCGAAACGGACAAAATCAGCAGTAAGCTTCTTATCTTTTTTGGTTATGGTTACATTGCCTTTTGCAATATATTGATCAGCTTTTTGGTCGTAGGTTATCTCATCTGCGGTAATATGCCACGGTTTAGCACGATCATCACCCGGCAATTGATCATAAGCCTCCGCTGAAGCAATAACCGCTACTGTAATTAGAATAACGAGAGCTGTAGCAAGAAATGAAAATTTTGCAAATATACTGCGAACGGTCATAATTGGAGCTTTTTTTGTAAAAGTTCAGCCACTAAGTCACAAAAACACAAACTCCTTCGCGTCCTTGTGGTTTAATTTTTCTTTATAACCCCGACCGTTTCAAAAAGCGCAGTTTATGGCCGTGCAAAGCATAGGCAGGAGATTGAGCAAAATTGTGGCATTTGTCTTGCGATTTATTCTGAAACATTGCGGATCTTTTGCGATATTGGTTGGTTATACTATTTTTTGTTTAGGTGCCTTAAACCCATTTAATCCGCTCGCCTGAATTTTTCCTTTCAACTACTTCGCCTATGACAAAGCCTTTTTCGTTCATAGCATTAAGCCGTTCAAGAATTTCCTGAGCAAATCTTTCAGACACAACAGCGATCAGACCAATTCCATTGTTAAAAGTACGCATCATTTCTTTGTCTGATATATTGCCGGCCTGCTGCAGAAAATTAAAAACAGGAGGCACATCCCAGCTTTCCTTTTGCAGCACAACATTACACGCTTTTGGGATGATACGAAGAATGTTATCTTCGATGCCCCCGCCTGTTATGTGGGCAAATCCAAGAACGGGCAGTTCTCTTATAATGTGGTGAATAGTTTGTGAATATATCTTTGTCGGTGTAAGTAGTTCTTCACCTATTGTCTGGCCAAGTTCCGGTACATAAGCGCCAATCTTCAGCTTCAAAATATCAAAACAGATCTTGCGTGCAAGAGAATATCCATTGCTGTGAAGTCCGCTTGATGCAATTCCTATAAGTTTATTGCCCACATGAATTTCCGAACCATCGACAATTTTGCTGTTATCAACTATACCGACCGCAAACCCGGCCAGGTCATATTCATTCTGTTTGTAAAACCCAGGCATTTCGGCTGTTTCGCCGCCGATGAGAGCACACGCGGCCTGCCTGCATCCCTCTGCGACCCCTTTTATGATATCAGTTGCGAGCTCTGTTTCCAGCTTTCCCATTGCAAGATAATCGAGAAAAAAGAGGGGTTTTGCCCCCTGAACCGCAATATCATTAACACACATGGCAACAAGATCGATACCGACAGTATCGTGTTTGTCCATCATAAAAGCGATCTTAAGCTTGGTTCCAACACCATCTGTTGAGCTCACAAGAACAGGTCTTTCCAGATTGGTAAGATTGAGCGAAAAAAGGCCTCCAAAACCACCTATTTCACCCATAACACCAGATCTGGGCGTCTGTTTTGCTATATTTTTTATAATGCCGACCAGGTCATTTGCCTTGTTAATATCTACACCTGCATCTGCATAAGTCAAAGATTTTGCCATCTTAATCCCCCCCAAAAAATATCATAAAATCTAAAAAACTTTTAAAAACTAAACCGGTTTGGATTGAAAGTCAAAACAATTTTTTTGACATTAAGTGCTTTGTATTGTAATAAAAAAGAAATTTTAATTTCTACGCTTAGGGATGAGGATATTTTTATGAGGATATTTCTATGAAAAATTTTGCAAGGCTTGATCGTCTGCCGCCGTATGTATTTACAACCGTTAACAAGATAAAGATGGATGCAAGGCATGCTGGAAAGGATATTGTAGACCTTGGAATGGGGAATCCTGATCTTGGCACGCCCGGCCATATTGTTGACAAACTTATAGAGGCTGTCCAAAAATCACATAACCACCGGTATTCGGCATCCATGGGTATTACAAAGCTGAGAATGGCCATTTCAAGCTGGTACAAACGCAGATTTGATGTGGATATAGATCCTGATAACGAGGCAATAGTTACAATAGGTGCCAAAGAGGGAATATCACATCTGATCCTTGTTACAATCAGGCCCGGGGATGTGATATTTACCCCGAACCCGACCTATCCGATTCATCCGTTTTCAGCAATTATTGCCGGAGGTGATGTGCGCGGAATACCTGTTGGCCCGGATTCGGATTTCTTTGAAAACCTTATAGATGCCACAAGGCAAACATGGCCAAAACCAAGGGTTTTAATTATAAGCTACCCACATAATCCAACAACAGAAGTTGTAGATATTGAGTTCTTTGAAAAGATCGTGGATTACGCAAAAGAGCATAATATAATGATAATCCATGACTTTGCTTATGCTGATCTTGTATTTGACGGTTATAAAGCTCCCAGCTTTCTTCAGGTAAAAGGCGCCAAAGATGTAGGGGTGGAATTTTTTTCTCTTTCCAAGAGTTACAGTATGCCGGGCTGGAGAGTCGGTTTTTGTGTTGGAAATAAAGAGATGGTAGCAGCTTTACGCAGGATAAAGAGTTACCTTGATTACGGAATCTTCCAGCCGATTCAGATCGCATCCATCATCGCCTTAAACGGCCCTCAGGATTGTGTCAAAGAGATACGGGAAACCTACAGAACAAGAAGAGACGCTCTTATATCCGGCCTGAATCGTATTGGCTGGAATATAAAGAGTCCAAAAGGGACTATGTTCGTGTGGGCAAAAATTCCTGACAAATTTATAAAGATGGGTTCAGTGGAATTTTCCAAGTTTCTGATTAAAGAGGCTCAGGTCGCTGTTTCACCTGGTCTGGGATTTGGCGAGTATGGAGATGAATACGTAAGGTTCGCACTTATAGAAAACAATATGCGCATCAACCAGGCTGTAAGGGGAATCAAAAAGATATTGTAGGCTCAACACGGGAAGGAGAAGCGCATTTCCCATACCTTTATGGGAGAGTTCTTTTGCGCTTAATTTTTTATGAGGGAAATTAATATAGGTTTACTCGGCTGCGGTACAATAGGTACAGGGGTTGCGAAAATTCTTATTGAGAAAAGAGACCTTATCATCTCCCGGGTTGGCGCTGCTCTGAACTTGAAATATGCGGCCGATATCGACATAAAAAGAGATCGAGGAATAAGATTTGACGATGGAGTCCTGATCACTGATGCTTATAGAGTGGTTAATGATCCTGATATTGATATAATTATTGAGCTGATCGGAGGAGAGGGAATTGCAAAGGATCTTATTTTAAAAGCCATTGATAATGGCAAGCAGGTTGTTACCGCAAACAAGGCGCTTCTTGCCGGCCATGGGAATGAAATATTCAAGGCAGCGGAAGAAAAAGTCGTTGATCTTGCTTTTGAGGCAAGTGTTGGTGGGTGTATGCCGATTATCAAATCATTGCGGGAGTCGCTGGTCGGAAATTACATAAAATCGATAACTGGCATTTTAAATGGTACCTGCAACTATATTTTGTCCAAAATCACAGACGATGGAAGCAGCTTTGAATCCGCCCTAAAGCAGGCACAGGCCAACGGATTTGCAGAAGCAGACCCGACACTTGATGTGGAAGGCCTCGACACGGCCCACAAACTGGCTATATTGTCATCACTTGCCTATGGTATGGAAATCAATTTTAAAGATATTTATATTGAAGGAATTTCCGGTATTACGCCTCTGGATATTGAGTTTGCAAGAGAGTTTGGATATAGGATAAAACTCCTTGCCATCAGCAAAAACAGAGGAGATGCAGTTGAAGCAAGAGTCCATCCAACCATGGTACCGTTTGACAATCTTCTTTCCAACGTCAATGGATCCCTGAATGCTATCACAATTTCAGGCGATGCGGTTGGCAACATGATGCTCTACGGATATGGCGCCGGCATGATGCCCACTGCCAGCGCTGTAATCAGCGATACGGTTGACCTTGCCCGCAACCTTTTATCAGGTGCAAGAGGAAGAGTTCCTCTGCTTTCATACCAGAGGGAAAATATAAGAAATATTCCTCTTTTGCCTGTTGATGAAATTTCTACGTACTACTATTTCCGGTTTTCTGTAGTGGATCGTCCCGGGGTTCTCTCAAAGATATCAGGCATTCTCGGCAAGTACAACATCAGCATAAAATCCGTACACCAGAAAGGACGAAAATCAGAAGGCTCGGTTCCGATTGTTATGCTCACACATCTTGCCAGGGAAGCCGATGTTAAAAAGGCCCTTTCAGAAATCGCTTCTCTTGAGATTGTGAGTGACAGGTCTGTTCTTATACGGATCGAAGGGGATTGATGATTGTCGATTCCACCCGCCCGCCTCGCCTGAGCACAAGCGCTTAAATTTCGCATATCTGGTTATAGCGAGTGCGACCCGCCTGCCATGCATCAAAATAGGCATTATCCATCTTTTTGTTGTGTTCATAAGAACAAAACGGTAATGCTAACTCATGTAAAATAGAGGCATTGCGGGCAGGTGGCGGGCAGGCAAATCAACAATCGACAATCGACAATCGACAATTTTTTATAAGGTGATTTAAAGATGTATATTGTTTGTTCGGATTTGGAAGGCGTTTTTATTCCTGAAATATGGATAAATGTGGCCGAGAAAACAGGCATTAAGGAACTCAGACTGACAACACGCGATATATCGGATTATGATGTTTTAATGAAAAAACGTCTTTCCATCCTTCATGAAAATGGGCTTAAGCTGGAAGACATTAAAGCGGTTATTGCTACCATGAACCCCCTTGAAGGGGCCGTGGAATTTCTTGACTGGCTCAGATCATGTGCCCAGGTAATAATTGTTTCAGATACATTTGTTCAATTTGCAGGGCCTCTAATGAAAAAACTCGGCCAGCCGACACTTTTTTGCAACTCTCTATCGATAGATCCGGACGGTTCGATTGCAGGGTATAAGCTGCGCCAGAAAGACGGCAAGCGAAAGACAGTACTCTCCTTAAAAAACCTTAACTACAGGATAATAGCTGTTGGTGATTCTTATAATGATATTACCATGCTAAAAGAGGCCGACAAAGGTATTCTTTTCCGACCCCCGGACAATGTAAAAAACGAGTTTCCGGAACTTATGGTGTCATACACCTATGACGAGTTGAAAAAGATTATTCAAAAAACAATCGAAGAAGATTTATGCTCACTCACAGAACAACATACAGAGTAATATATGGTGACACAGACAATATGGGTATTGCCTATTATGCCAATTACTTACGCTGGTTTGAAATAGGTCGCACAGAAATGTTCAGGTCTTTGGGATTTACATATAAGAAGATCGAAGCAAAAGGAATTTTTCTGCCTGTATCCGAGGCTTATTGCAAGTTCATATCCTCTGCTCAATATGATGATCTTCTGGTCATAGAAACTTCACTCGATAAAAGTGTTAGGGGAGGAATGAAATTTGACTATCGTATATTTAATGAAGACGGCAAAAATATCCTTGCAGAAGGATACACAAAGCATGCCTGTCTAAACCGGAGCGGCCGGGTAGTGCGGCCGCCTGAATTTTTAACAAAACTTGTTGAGAATCGGAATAAAGCTATTTTTTGATCTTCTTCTGAAACCATGAATGTAGATATTTCAAAATTTGATAAATGCAAAGTCCTTGTTGTCGGCGATCTGATGATTGATGAATACCTGTGGGGGGAGGTTGACCGGATATCTCCTGAAGCGCCTGTCCAGGTAGTCCTGGTTAAAAATGAGGATTATACACTTGGCGGATCAGGCAACGTTGTAAACAACCTTGTTGCTCTTGGCGCAAAAGTAACATCGGTCGGAGTAACAGGTACAGGCGCGGGCGAAAAACTTTTGCTCAAGAAGTTTGATAAGCTTGGAGTGGATACAAAGGGTATTATTCAGGAACCGGACAGGCCAACCACCAGAAAGACAAGGATTAT
>DAOVDN010000183.1 GCA_030669465.1 Desulfobacterales bacterium
AACCCGGCATGACGGAAAAAGAGGCCGCATGGGCCATTGAGAAAGGGATGCATGAAGCAGGTGCTGACTCTTTATCATTTCCATCAATTGTAGCCTCGGGCCCAAACAGCGCCCTGCCCCATGCAATACCGGGAGACCGTAAATTAAAGATGTGCGAACCTATTCTTTTTGACTGGGGCGCAAGGTTGAACGGCTACTCTTCCGATATATCCCGCACACTTGTTCTGGGTCAGCCTGATGATACATTCAAAAAAGTTTACAAAACAGTGCTCGATGCCCAGCTCAAGGCAATCGGAGCCATAAGACCGGGCATAAGCGGAAAAAGTGTTGACAAAATTGCGCGTGACCACATTGATGAAATGGGATTTAAGGACAAATTCAGCCACGGCCTGGGACACGGCACAGGACTTGCCGTTCATGAACGTCCCAGACTAAGCCCTTTAAAGGACACAAGACTTGAACCGCAAATGGTGTTTACGGTTGAACCTGGAATATACCTGCCCGGATGGGGCGGTATCAGACTGGAAAATATGGTTGTCGTCAGAAAAGATGGAGCTGAAGTGCTGAACAAAACAGATCCTGCAATTTTTCTGAAAGGAATCTGAATGAAGCTGGATATTTTAGCAGATCAATATATAAACTACCTGCTCATAGAAAAGGGGCTCTCAGAAAAGACCATAGAATCATACAGCAGTGATCTTGGCAGGTATCTCGACTTTCTCAAGAAAAAAGGGATCAGGCATATTTCCGATGCAGATACTCCTTTTATACTAAGACACTTGATTGCCTTGAGAAATGCGGGTCTGGGCGCAAAATCAAGGGCAAGACATCTCATAACGCTAAGGGGGTTTTATAGATTCCTGGTACAGGAAAAGATACTTAAGCAGGATCCTGCAAGGCTTGTTGATCTTCCTAAAACCGGTCTTAAGCTTCCGGATACCCTGTCATTTGAAGAGGTTGAACGTCTTTTAAACATTCCGGACACAAATACGCCGACAGGAGCAAGAAATGCTGCAATGCTTGAACTTCTTTATGCTGCAGGTCTGAGAGCGTCTGAACTTGTAAATTTAAAATTCCACGATGTAAACATGGAAGCATGCTTTGTCAGAGTCTTTGGAAAGGGATCAAAAGAAAGAGTTGTTCCCATCGGCCTTTATGCAAAAGAAAAAATCGATCATTATATAAAAAGCGCAAGACCTCTGCTTTTGAAAAATATCGTCAGCCAATACCTTTTTGTTGCCAGAGCAGGAAAGCCCATGACACGCCAGGGTTTTTGGAAACTGTTGAGACTTTATGCGCAACAAACCGGAATCAATAAGAAAATCACGCCTCACACCTTAAGGCACTCTTTTGCAAGTCATCTTTTAGAAGGGGGTGCCGATTTAAGAGCTGTTCAGGTGATGCTTGGCCATGTTGATATTTCCACAACCCAGATTTACACACACGTAGCTCGTGAACACCTCAAAAATATGCATGAAAAATTTCATCCAAGAGGATAAAAAAGCACCCTTCGTTCTTGACACTCAAATCCATTTTATTTAAAGTGGCCAATTTTAGATTCATTTACTACAAAACATTAAAGTTGTACTATAACTGATGCGACCATCATTTCAAGATAAAATGACATTAGGCTGGTGGAAAAAAGGAAATGCGCCGCCCAAGTCAGGAGACCAGGCTATTAAAGCCGCAATTACCCGTATTGCACATCCGGTATTTCTGCTGAATATAAACAATCAAATTGCGGTAAGCCAGGACGGCGCAATTACTATCGGCGATATAATGCCGTCCGGGTCAGATAGTTATCCCCTTTATGCATATGCTCCAGCGCTTCGCCCTGAAAACTTAGGTGATCCGCATTTCAAAAAAGCACACAATCTTCGCTATGCCTATATTGCAGGGGCCATGGCTAAAGGCATCACATCCGTCGAGATGGTTGAAGAAACAGGACGTTCAGGGATGATCGGTTTTTTTGGCTCCGCCGGCCTTCCTCTTAATGAAATAGAAGCCGCAATCGACAGATTACAGCATAGCATGAGCGGCCTCCCCTTTGGTTTTAACCTGATCAACAGCCCCAACGATCCTGAGCTCGAAACTGAGGTAGTTCAGTTGTATTTGAAGCGAGGGATAAAGCTGATCAGCGCTTCGGCATATCTGGATCTTAGCCTTCCACTTGTTTACTTCCGCATAAAGGGGATCCATCGTGACGCTGACGGCGAGATAGTTTGTCCGAACAAGGTTATTGCAAAAGTTTCAAGAGTCGAAGTCGCAAAAAAATTCTTTTCGCCACCGCCGGAAAAACTGCTTATGCAACTTGTTGAGAAGAGGATGATTACGCAGGAAGAAGCCGCTCTCGCAAGATCGGTTCCGGTTGCACAGGATCTGACCGCGGAGGCCGATTCAGGAGGCCATACTGATAACAGACCGGCCATTTCACTATTGCCCACCATGCTTGCACTGCGAGACGAAATGGCTGAAAAATACAACTATAAAATGCCGCTTTGTGTAGGGCTTGGCGGAGGAATTGCCACACCTGATTCAGCGGCTGCAGCATTTGCAATGGGCGCCTCATATATTCTTACCGGTTCAATTAACCAGGCATGTGTGGAAGCCGGCACTTCAGGAGTTGTCCGTAAAATGCTTGCGGAGGCCGGTCAGGCGGATGTAGCCATGGCGCCTGCTGCAGACATGTTTGAAATGGGTGTAAACGTCCAGGTATTAAAACGTGGAACTATGTTTCCTTTTCGTGCTGCAAAGCTGTATGAACTTTATCGCG
>DAOVDN010000129.1 GCA_030669465.1 Desulfobacterales bacterium
CACCTTCTTGAAACACTCTACAGCCTTTTCATGCTCTTTTAGCTTGAAATAACAAAAACCCATTAAATTATAAATATCTGTTCTTTCGCTGTCGAATTTTTCTCCTTCGCTTAATACGGCAAGCGCTTTGTGATATTTTTCCATATCTTTCAGGCAGACACCCATGTAGGAATAAATGCCGGCAATGTCCTGTTCTGTGGGGTTAAGGTCAAGTGAGCGTCTAAAGTGCTTGAAAGCTGTTTCCGGATCATTCATTGCGAGGTGGCATGACCCAAGATAGAATTTAATATAATACTTTCCGGGAAGCATATCTTCGATTTTTTCAAGTTCATAAATTGCATCTTTCGGACTTTTGTTTTCAAATAAAAGCTTGGCTGAAAACATCCCCACACTGGTCCCCAAAGCCCGTTCCCTGAAATGGGTTCCCGGTATGACTGTGTAGAAAGCCGGTATTCCAAGCAAAGGATGCATTGTGTTTACCACAATTACTTCCATACCTTTTTCTGCCAGGGCAGATATGCTGTTTTGAACCTCAACTTTTATATTATTGTCCGAAAGATCAGGGAGATCCGTTATGCTTACTTTTTTTCCGGAGTTGATTATAAAATCAGCCTTCTCGATTTTTGCAAATTTTGGAAGACCGCTTGCCACATAGTTGGAGCCTGTATTAAAATCACCGGCAAGCTGGGCCACTTCGGTAAGGGCACGGCTTAAAGCCTTTTGCGGATCAGGTGTTGTCCCGGCCGTCCAGACGATTTCACTTTTTTCTGAAAAGGTTGACGGATCATAGGCCAGAATACCCACACTGGGAATGCCCATATCGAGAGAGAAATCCGAAATAAAAAATTTTATCCCGGCATTTCTATATTTTTGTATCATTTCCACAACCAGCGGTTCTGTTGCCGAATCTGCATTAATTGCCAGTACTTTCAACCTGTTTTGACTGATTATGGACGATACGTGTCTTTCCACAACTTCACATATGCCTTGACTAATTGCTTCTTCCGTACAGTTGCCGACAGATGATCCATTAAACTCGTTGATTGCAAAAAACCAGTTAAATGGAATAAGGACCTCTTTATTTTGGGTCAGGTTAAATGCGTATGTCCATTTTAATGGAAGATTTTCAAATATCCTTTTGGTTATTTTTAGATCCCCGGAATCATCGTGGACAGATCCGGCAATCATTTCAAAGTCAATGGCTTTGTCTTTTATGTTGCTGTACTTTTCAACAAAAAAGTTTTCAGGATTGTTGCAAAAACTGAAAAAACTGAATCTTTCGGCCAGTTCCATAACAGCGCTTGCTTCAGCCTGCTGTGGAGTGGCGCCCTTTCCCATCTGTTTTTTTGTTCCGATAACTGAAATTGCATCCTTACCGCAACTACTGAAATAGACCGGAATATCCAATCTCCCATTATCTATCCTTTCAGTATATTCCAGAATATCAAAGTCCAGTTTTTTCAGTTTTTCCCTAAACCTCTTAACAGTCTCTTCGGGCGGCAATATCTTATCCTGGTCCAGAGTATAGCGCTTAAAGGCATCATTTAATACAACCCGGCTATTCATACTTCCTCCATTTATTTCTTTTTCTTTTTTCCCAGTTTAATTGCACAGAACTCACCGCACATGGTACATCCCTCTTCGCTTGCACTTTCACTGGTTTCCAGAAGCGCTCCTGCTTTATCCGGATCAATGGATATATTTACCTGTTCCTTCCAGTTAAATTCATCTCTATACTTTGCCATTAGCAGATCTTTTTCAAGTGCGCCATGAACCCCCTTGGCGATGTCTGCAATATGAGCGGCAATCCTGGATGCTATGACACCCTCCTTTACATCCTCCAGGATCGGAAGTCTCAGATGTTCTGAAGGAGTAACATAACATAAGAAATCTGCGCCCTCTGACCCGGCAATGGCGCCTCCAATAGCCGCAGTTATATGATCATAACCAGGGGCTATATCTGTCGGGATTGGACCGAGTACATAAAATGGAGCGCCGTGACAGAGACTCTTTTCCAGCTTTACGTTGGCCTGAATCTCTTTGATGGGGACATGGCCGGGTCCTTCTATCATTACCTGAACACCGTAGTCCCTCGCCCTTTTTGTGAGCTCGCCAAGCAGAATAAGTTCTTCCACCTGTCCCCTGTCGGTTGCATCGGCAATACAGCCTGGTCTCAGTCCGTCGCCAAGACTGAGAACCATGTCATAAGACCTGGCTATTTCAAGTAATCTATCGTATTGCTCATAAAGCGGGTTTTCCTTTTCATTATATTCCATCCATTTTGATAAAAAGGTCCCTCCTCTGCTGACAATGCCTAGACGACGGCCTTCATCTTCTATACAGCCAACGCTTCTTTTTGTCACACCGCAATGGACGGTAATAAAATCTACACCATCTTCGCCGTGTTCTTCTATGACGTCAAACATGTCATCTGCGCTCATCTCCACAATAGCTCTTTTGGAATTGAGCATATAAGCAGCAGCCTGATATATCGGAACAGTTCCGATTATCAGTGATGACTCTCTGATAATTGCTTTTCTTATTGCTCTGATATCGCCGCCTGTGGAAAGATCCATGATTGTATCCGCTCCGGCGGCAACAGATACTTTTACTTTCTTGAGCTCTAAATCAAGATCGCTTCGATCCTTTGACGTCCCGATATTGGCATTAACCTTTGTTTTTAGGCCCTTGCCGATAGCTAGAGGTAAAACGGATGTATGCTTTCTGTTCCTTACCACTACAATGTTGCCGTCCTCAACACCTTTACGGATAAATTCCGGCTCCACTCCTTCATGCCCGGCACATATCTCCATCTGTTCAGAAATTTTATTTTTACGCGCTATTTCTAATTGAGTCATACTTTAAACCTCTTAATTATTATCTATATAATTTCTCGATAAGTTCGGGTAAGACACTTCCTCGTAGTGGCGGGTTTATCCCGCCTGTGTCCATTGCAGCACGAAGTTCCTGCGGCGGATGCCAACCCCGAAGCTCTGACGGGCGGGGTAAACCCGCCCCTACGTTGAGAGGATGTAAAATCGGGTATCGGGTATCGCACTGAGATCCACAGCGCTTACACTAAAGTTGTCCCGAATTTATTGAGAACTTACAAATTATCCACGTAAATAGAGAAAAGACAAGGAGGTAAGATCATGATAAGAATGAGGCAGGGGAGAAAAGTCCTGGTGTTTGTCGGAATTGTGGCCGTTTTTTTCTTAATTGCGGGATGTGCCGGATCAAAAGCAAAGAAAACCGGTCCTACACCACAAATAACAAAGCAAAAGGAGAAGGGACCTTCTGCTTTATATTATGATTTTGGAGATGTTCTCATTCCAGGTGAATTGAAAGTGGATAAAAAAGCATCATTTGTGTGCCAGACTCTCGGTTTTTCAGCAGGTGTTCTCGTTTTAAAGGGTAGGGTTGAGATAAATTCTCTGGCAGCTTTTTTTGGAAACAACATGACAAAGGATAATTGGAGGACTATAAGCTCATTTAAGTCCCCGCGTACGATCATGCTGTTTCGGAAAGAAAACAGATGGTGCGTAATAAACATTACTGAAAAAGATTTTAATACACATGTTGAGATATGGGTTGCTCCAATGATAAATGAAGCCGAGTCAGGGCTGATAAAGTAAAATCATCATGCAAACCAGTATCAGTGACAAAAATATCGTACTCGGTGTATGCGGGGGTATCGCAGCCTATAAGACCGTAGAGCTTTTAAGACTTCTTAAAAAGCAAGGCGCAAATGTCAGAGTTATAATGACTCAAAGTGCGCAATTGTTTGTTGGGCCGCTTACTTTTGAGGCATTATCAGGCCAGCCTGTATGCACAAGCCTTTTTGAAAAAGGCGGTGATGCTTCCATCAGGCACATTGATTGGGCCGGAGAAGCAGACGCTGTGATTGTTGTCCCTGCAACAGCTAATATTATCGGCAAACTTGCAAACGGGATAGGTGATGACGCTCTGAGCACGTTTATGCTTGCTGTTACATCTCCTGCTATACTCTGTCCTTCCATGAACACTCATATGTTTGAGAATAGAGCGGTTCAAAGGAATCTCGAAAGACTCAAAGCTGATGGATATTATATAGTAGCACCAGTGTCAGGGGAGCTTGCATGCGGCGCTAATGGGCCTGGGCGGCTTCCCGAACCGGAAGATATACTGGACAGGCTTTTATGCTGCCTTACACCAAAAGACCTGAAAGGTAAAAATCTGCTTGTAACTGCCGGCCCTACACGCGAACATATCGATCCTGTCAGGTTTATAAGCAGTCCTTCTTCAGGCAAAATGGGCTATGCTGTTGCAAGGGCTGCGGAGCATAGAGGGGCCAATGTCATCCTGATCGCAGGCCCCACAACACTTCCGGATCCGTTAAACGTTACAATGATCAGAGTTCAGACAGCACAGGAGATGGCCATTGCTGTGTTTGAGAATCTGGAAAATTCACATATTATCATAAAAACAGCAGCGGTTTCCGATTACAGGCCGCTCGATCCGGCAAAGCAGAAGATCAAGAAGAAAAAAGATAAGATGACTTTGTTTTTGCAAAAAAATCAGGATATCCTGAAAGAACTCGGCAGGAGAAAAAAAGACCGGATACTTGTAGGTTTTGCTGCAGAAACAGAAGATCTTGAAAAAAACGCAAAAAAG
>DAOVDN010000049.1 GCA_030669465.1 Desulfobacterales bacterium
CAAGATTGCGGTAACATCGGATCTTGCTGAAGCCGTAAAGGATGCAGACGTGATCTATACCGATGTCTGGGCCAGCATGGGCCAGGAGAGTGAGCAGAACGCAAGGAAGCAGGCGTTTGAGCCTTTTCAGGTAAATAAAGAGCTTTTAAAAATGGCTTCAAGAGACGTTATGGTAATGCACTGTCTGCCGGCTCACAGGGGTGAAGAGATTAGTGAAGAGGTTTTGGAAGGTAAATATTCGGTTGTTTGGGATCAGGCTGAAAACAAACTTCATATGCACAAGGCGGTGCTTGAAATATTGATAGGACGGAGCAGGGCATAGCTCGTTGCTCGTTGCTGGTTGCTGGTTGCTGGTTGCTGGTTGCTGGTTGCTGGTTGCTGGTTGCTGGATTCCAAGTTTTCAGCCATCAGCTTTCAGCCATCAGCTTTCAGCCATCAGCCATCAGCTTTCAGCTTTCAGCTTTGACCTATCAGCCATCAGCTATGAGCCATCAGCCATCAGCTATGAGCTAAATAAAGGAGTTGAACTTGTCTGATAATATAAAAAAGGTGGTTCTGGCCTATTCGGGAGGGCTTGATACATCCGTAATTTTAAAGTGGCTTATTGAGACATACAGGTGCGATGTGATCGCTTTTTCTGCTGACATAGGACAGGAAGAAGAACTGGACCATATAGAGGAAAAAGCTTTAAAGACAGGCGCTAAAGCGGTTTATATAGATGATTTAAAGGAAGATTTTGCAGAGAATTATGTTTTTCCAGCCTTTCGCGCAAATGCTATCTACGAAGGCCTGTATCTTTTGGGGACATCCCTTGCCAGGCCTCTTATAGCAAAGCGCCAGATGGAGATTGCAAAGATCGAGGGGGCGGATGCTGTAAGCCATGGAGCAACAGGAAAGGGTAATGATCAGGTAAGATTTGAACTTGGCTATCTTGCAATAGATCCTTATATAAAAATCATTGCTCCGTGGCGTGAATGGCAGCTAAATTCGCGTACGGCCCTTATGGATTTTGCTGCAAAACACGGCATAGATGTTCCGGTAACTCCCAAAAAACCTTACAGCAGCGACAGGAACCTTCTTCATATAAGTTATGAAGGGGGTATACTTGAAGACCCTTGGAGTCAGCCGCCTGAGGATATGTTTACCCTGACTGTTTCGCCTCAGGATGCGCCTGACGAACCTGAAATAATAGAGATAACTTTTAAGCAGGGTAATCCTGTTGCGATAAATGATATAAACCTGTCTCCGGCAAACCTTCTCAAAGAACTGAACAGGCTTGGCGGACGTCACGGTATAGGAAGGATAGATATTGTTGAAAACCGTTTTGTCGGCATGAAATCGCGTGGTGTATATGAAACTCCTGGCGGTACCATTTTAAGAGTAGCTCATATGGCTGTTGAATCGATCACCATGGACCGTGAGGTAATGCACCTTCGGGATTCACTGATACCGAAATATTCATCCATTGTGTACAATGGTTTCTGGTTTTCACCTGAGATGAAGATTCTGCAGAATATGATCGACCAGACTCAGAAAAAAGTCTCAGGGGTTGTGCGCGTTGAACTTTACAAGGGAAACTGTCGTGTACTCGGGCGTAAATCAGATGAATCACTTTACAGTGAGGCTTTTGCAACTTTTGAAGACGACAGTGTTTACAGCCAGAAAGATGCCGAAGGCTTTATACGCCTGAATGCTCTAAGATTGCGCATTCAGAGGATGATGAAATTAGGGAAGCAAAAAAAGAACTATCACGAAAACACGAAAGCACGAAAGATTGAAGATTGAAGATTGAAGATTTATTTCTCCAATCGACAATATTCAATCGACAATATTCAATTCTAATAATGAGGTCACAAATTTATGTCTGAAAAGCCCTGGAGTGGCAGATTTTCCGAAAAGACAGATAGGAGTGTAGAAGTCTTTACATCTTCAATCGATATAGATAAGCGGCTCTATTCTTATGATATTGAAGGGAGCATCGCTCACTGCAAGATGCTGGCGGAACAGTCTATTATTACGGAAGAGGATGCTTCATTATTGATCCAGGGCCTTGGAACGATAAAAAGAGAGATCGAGCGGGGGGAGTTCCAGTTTGATGACAGCCTGGAGGATATCCATATGCATATTGAAGCCAGGCTTGTCCAGGAAGCGGGAAAGGTTGCCGGAAAGCTTCATACCGCAAGGAGCCGGAATGACCAGGTAGCCCTGGATGTGCGGATGTATCTGAGGGACGAGACTTTAAATATAATAAAGAGTCTTGTTGGGCTTAGAAAGGTTATTATTGATCTTGCAAGGATTAATATAGATGTTGTTTTTCCGGGCTATACTCATCTGCAGAGAGCGCAGCCGGTTCTTTTGGCCCATCACCTGATGGCATATTATGAGATGTTCTCAAGAGATACAGAAAGGTTCGGCGATTGCTTAAAACGCATAAACGTGATGCCGCTTGGAAGCGCCGCTCTTGCCGGAACAACATATCCCATTAGCAGGGATTATACCGCAAGGCTCCTTGGTTTTCCAAAGGTATCAAAAAACAGCATAGATTCGGTATCAGACAGGGATTTTATAATAGAATTTTTATCATCTGCGAGTCTTTGCATGGTGCATTTAAGTCGCATGTCTGAAGAACTTATTCTGTGGTCGTCATCTGAATTCGGCTTTATTGAACTCCCCGATTCATTTTCCACAGGAAGCAGCATTATGCCTCAAAAAAAGAATCCTGATGTTTCCGAACTGGTTCGCGGAAAAACCGGTCGTGTTTTTGGAGACCTGGTGGCTCTTTTGACGATTATGAAATCACTGCCGCTCGCCTATAACCGTGATATGCAGGAGGATAAAGGGCCATTATTTGATGCTGTTGATACATTAAAAGGGTGTATTGAAATTTACACAAAGATGCTTCCAAAGCTGAAAATAAACAAAGAAGCAATGCGCCGGGCTACATCTACAGGATTTTTAAACGCAACAGACATGGCGGATTATCTTGTAACAAAGGGGATGCATTTCAGGAAGGCTCATAGCTGTGTGGGCGAGGCTGTAAGCTATGCGCTTAATAAAAATAAAGAGCTTCATGAACTCACTTTAGAAGAGTTAAAATCTTTTTCGTCCCTTATTACAAAAGATATTTTTAGCATTTTAACTGTGGAACAGATGATAAACCGGAGGAAATCATTTGGCGGAACTGCCACGAAAAATGTAATGGCCGCCATAGAGGAGGCCGAAGAGAACCTAAACCAATGAAACCGGTTATACAATTTTTAACCCTGATTGTTCTTACTCTTGCTTTTGTTTTGTTCGGATGTGGCAAAAAAGGGCCGCCCAGGCCGCCCTGCCGGATACCGCCCCCAGCGATCAATGATTTAACCTCAAACATAGAGAAAGATATGCTCAAATTGACCTGGACTATTCCGGAAGAAAAAGAAAGTGTCAAATCAGGCCCGTCCGGTTTTGTTGTATATAGATCAAAAAGGCTTTTTTCAGAATCCGGATGTTTAAATTGCCCGGTTCTCTTCAAGCGCATTGCCGATATTCCAATTAAAGCCAAAGGTTCAGGAAATTTAAAGAAAGATATAATAACGTATAATGAAATTCTGGAAAAAGGCTACAGGTACATTTATAAAGTAACTGTTTATGCTAATAACGGTGTGACAGGTGGCGACTCGAATCAGATAGATTTTATCTATTGATCAGGGGTGAAAATGAGATAACTTCTTCATCTCCTTGTAGGTTGGGTTGAGTGTAACGAAACCCAACATCATTCTGAAAAAAAATGAACATCGAACATCGAACGTCCAACATCGAATGTTGAATGGGAAAGATGGAGAAGCAGAGGAATTAATTAAGATTTTCGTTACGAGTATCAAAACGGCTGAAAAGAAAGAGAAATAGCTGTTGAATGTTCGGTATTGGGTGTTTGTTTTTTCATTCGATGTTCGATGTTCGATGTTCGATGTTCGACGTTTAACTCATTCCCACGCTCCTGCGTGGGAACGAGGGATCCGTTTAAATAACGGTAGGGCCGTCCTACGTGGCGGCTGGCCAGTAACCAGCAACCAGCAACGAGCAGCAATATTTATGCATCATTTTAATTACCGTGACAATGAACTCTATTGTGAAAATGTTCCGGTTCAAACGATTGCCGAAAAGGTGGGTACTCCTTTTTATTTGTACAGCCATGCTACCTTAAAGCGTCATTTCATGGCTTTTAATGAAGCCTTTGACGGCATAAGAAGGCTTGTCTGTTTTTCCGCAAAGGCAAATACCAATCTTGCTATTTTAAAACTTTTTGCAAACCTTGGAAGCGGGCTTGATATCGTTTCAGGCGGGGAGCTCTATCGCGGGTTAAAGGGCGGTTTTCCGGCCGACAGGATCGTCTATTCGGGCGTCGGAAAGCGTATCGATGAGATCGACTACGCTCTTAATGCAGGCATCCTGATGTTTAACGTCGAGTCCCTTGAAGAACTCGAACTTATAGACAAAAGGGCGCATCAATTAAAATTGAGAGCCCCTGTTGCGATTCGAGTAAACCCTGATGTTGATCCCAGGACACACCCATATATTTCAACGGGTCTGAAAAAGAGCAAATTCGGTATAGACATTGAGACAGCAATTGAAGGCTACAAGATTGCAAAAAGGCTTGCGAACATTGAGGTGATCGGAATCGACTGTCATATCGGATCGCAAATTACGGAGCTGCAGCCTTTTGAAGATGCCGTGAAGAGCATCAAGTCGCTGATAAACAAACTAAAGGATTTGGGGATTGAAATCAGATACCTTGATATAGGCGGAGGTCTTGGAATAACCTATAAGGATGAATCTCCTCCTGAACTTAATGACTATGCAGGAGCAATAGTTAAGTCTCTTGAAGGCATACCACTTCAACTCATCCTGGAGCCCGGCAGAGTCATTGTCGGAAATGCAGGAATACTGGTTACCAGGGTTCTTTATAGAAAATCAGGCAAAGACAAGGAGTTTATTGTCGTTGATGCGGGCATGAACGACCTGGTGCGTCCAAGCCTTTATGATGCATTTCATGCGATTGAACCGGTTGTAAAGTCTGAAGATGAGCTGATAAAGGCGGACGTTGTAGGACCTATTTGTGAGACCGGAGATTTTCTGGCCGCAGATCGCATGATTTCCAATGCAAAGAAAGACGATCTTCTTGCGGTGATGAGCGCCGGCGCTTATGGGTTTACCATGTCTTCCAACTACTGTTCCAGGCTCAAAGTGGCCGAAGTAATGGTAAAGGATGACCGGTTTTATGTTGTAAGAGCCCGTCAGAATTATGAGGATTTGATCAAGGGCGAGTCTATACCGCCGTTTCTCTAAAGCAAAGTGCCTGTTTTTTCACCACGAAGTGCACGAAGAACACGAAGAGAAAATCGTTCTTCAACTTCGACCTTCGTGCTTCGTGCTTCTTCGTGATCTTTGTGGTTTGATTTTTTGATATCCTTCATTCATTTGTCAGACCATAAGGCCGCCACGTAGGGCGGCCCTACCGTTGGGGATGTGACCTTCAAATGGGAAAATACCATAATCCGTTTAAATAACGGTAGGGCCGTCCTACGTGGCGGCTGGCTGGCTTATGAAACAAATTACTTTCTACAAACTGAGCGGCAGTGGTAATGATTTTATTATTATTGACAACAGAAATAAGGTTGTCGATGAAGAAGATCTTCCGGATTTTGTTGCAAAGGTCTGCCGCAGAAAGATGTCGGTCGGCGCTGACGGGTTTATACTTGTTCAAGACTCTGATTCTGTTGATTTCAAGTGGCGATTTTTCAATTCCGACGGAAGCCAGCCAGAGATGTGTGGAAACGGGGCCAGGTGCGTTGCCCGCTTTGCATATTTAAACGGGATTGCGGGACCTAAAATGTCTTTTGAAACCATCGCAGGCATTGTTTCTGCCGAGGTTAAGAATGAGAGAGTAAAGATAAAAATGACGGATCCGGCAGATCTTAAAGTCAATTATACTCTTGAACTGGAAAATGGCCGGCTTTCTTTGAGCAGTGTCAACACCGGTGTTCCGCACGTGGTTGTGGCAGTGGACAACCTGGATGATGTCGAAGTTGTTAAGCTCGGCAGGGAGATCAGATTTCATGAGAGGTATGCCCCTTCAGGCACAAATGTAAATTTCATATGCCCGCAAAAAGACGGCACAGTTGCAGTCCGGACTTATGAGCGTGGAGTCGAAGATGAAACCCTGGCATGCGGCACAGGTTCGGTTGCAGCCGCCGTTGTTGCAGCAAGCAGATCAGGGACAAAATCTCCAATAAATGTAATGACAAGGAGCGGGGAATCTCTTTGTGTCTATTTTAAGGAAAAAGAAGGAAAATTTTACGATACTTACCTTGAAGGCGATGCGCGCATTATTTACAAGGGTGAACTTTGGGAAGATGCGTGGAGGTAACCAGGAGGAATAACAGAGGTTATGATCAGAATTGAAAAGTCCGACAGATTGAATAACCTTTCCCCATATCTGTTCAAGGAGATAGACAGGCAAAAGGAGGAGGCTGGAAAACGCGGGATCGATATCATTGACCTGGGCGTAGGCGATCCTGATATGCCGACGCCGCCGCATATAATTGAAGCCTTACACATGGCGGCATTGAATCCGGCAAATCATAGATATCCATCATATACCGGAATGGATGATTTCAACAAGGCGGTTGCGCGATGGTACAAACGCAGATTTAATGTAGATCTTGATTATAAAAAGGAGATTGTTACGCTTATCGGATCCAAGGAAGGAATAGCCCATATACCCCTTGCCTTTATTAATCCTGGCGATATTGCCCTTGTAACAAGTCCGGGCTATCCGGTGTATAATATCGGCGTCAGGTTTGCAGGCGGTCAGACCTGTTTCATGGATCTGTTAAAGCAAAACAATTTTCTGCCTGATCTTGGAGCTGTGCCAGAAGAAATCGCTCAAAAAGCCAAAATGATGTTTATTAATTATCCCAACAACCCAACCTCAGCGGTTGCAACAGAAGAGTTCTTTGAAGAGACGGTCGCGTTTGCAGAAATGAATAATATAATTGTTTGTCACGATGCAGCCTATACTGAGATGGCTTTTGATGGATACAAACCGAAAAGTTTTCTTGAAACAGCCGGCGCAAAGGATGTGGGGATAGAGTTTCACTCACTTTCAAAGACATATAATATGACGGGATGGCGCATTGGGTTTGCGGTCGGCAGGGCTGAGGTAATACTTGCCCTTGGCCAGGTAAAAAGCAATATCGATTCAGGTGCGTTCCAGGCAATCCAGATTGCGGGTATAGCTGCCCTGGATGGGGACCAGACAGGTTTAAAGGAGACAAACAAAGAGTATGCATCCCGCCGTGATATATTAGTTGACGGTCTCGTTAATCTTGGATTTTCGGTGGAAAGACCCAAGGCAACATTTTATCTATGGATTGGGGTTCCGCAGGGATATTCTTCAACAGAAACAGCAAGCCGTCTTCTGACAGAGACAGGCATAGTTGTAACCCCCGGCAATGGATTCGGAGCCGCAGGAGAAGGATATATAAGAATAGCCTTAACTGTCGGCAAACAAAGGTTGAAAGAGGTTATTGAAAGAATCGGCTCAGTCGGC
>DAOVDN010000055.1 GCA_030669465.1 Desulfobacterales bacterium
GCCCGAGACAGATCCTGACAACATTATTTTTATCGGTAATGGATCACTGCGTGGCGCAAAAATAGGCTTTTTGACAAATCGTATCAGAAAAGACGTGGTAAAAGTAATTGAGAAAACAACAAACTTTGAACTATCTGAAACCCCGTCTTATATGGACAGCTATATGGCCGCTCTATTTTTGCCGCATACGGATATGAACCAGTTTCCGAAACTCAAAGCCCGCCTTGATGCCCGTAAGGGATTGTTGATGATTGATGATTGATGATTGATGATTGATGATTGATGATTGATGATTGATGATTGATGATTGAAGATTGAAGATTGAAGATTGAAGGTATTCTATTAATTTTATAACAAAAAAACAGAGCGAAGCGATTCCACCAATCGACAATCGACAATCATCAATCATCAATTTTTTGTTTTGTAAGCATTAATTGACTTTAACATAGGATGGTGGCCGAAGTTAGCACTATGACCCAAAAGGAGGAGTGTTTGGAGATAAAGTCAAAGGCTCTTGAGATAAATCTGGCCAGCTATCACGTTGATGTTACCATAGATACCAGGTATTCAATTCTGCAGGAGATTATGTCCAGGTATTACGGGCTTATGGAGGGATTGAATACATTTCTGAAAGAACTTTCGCATCCATATAAGAACCGGCAGTTTATTGTACAGGAAGCAAGGCGTTATTCCCTGGACTATTTTTATCTTCTCAAAAACCACCCAAAAGGACCTGATGCGGCTGGTATTTTTGTAAACATCTTTACCAGCGCTATTGAATCGGAATGTCCAATTGCGGTCAAAACCGATGCAGCGGACAACCTTCTCCTTTTTCTGCAAAAAATCATAAAGGATTCAGGTTCTGATATCGAAAGATTCGTACCGGTGCTCAATGATTCCTTTAATCATATCGTAAATTACAAAAAAGAGAATTTTTTTCTGTTTGTTAAAAGTTTCTATCAGATAAAAAGGCTGGTCGAAGCGCTTTTGAACTATTCGTCCTGGTCTGCTGTTGATTTTAAGTCTGTTAATTTGCTCTTGTTAAGATATTTTGAGCATACGTATTCTTACTGGTTGAGTGAGGAAGATCCTCAGGCCTGGTTTGAAAAAGAAGCCGGAGAAATTGATAACAGGGAAAGATTGAATAAAATTTTCAAAAAGGTATCACATAAACAGATTAAGAAATACAGCCATATGCTGGAGAGTATTGTCCAGGAGAAAAACATTGATTCTGAAGAAGTTTTAAAAAGACTTATAGAGCTGCCCGGATACAAACAGATTGTAGAGATATACCATGAAATTCCTCAAAGGCTTCTAGAAGCAGGCTCTGAAAATGCCCGGGGCAATCAATGGAAGATTTTATTTCTTTTCCATATTATGAAGACTTCCGGGCTGTCAATGATACACCGGGAATCTTTAAGAGATATCAACAGAACTCTTTCCTGGCTTATAGATCATGATAGTATCCAGAATATCAGGAAGCTGATCCAAAAGACATTTTCCATTTTAAAAGCGCAAACCGGTAAATTTCCTGCTACAGCTTTGAACTGTGTGCTTAATATGGGAAAGGGCGTCTACAAAACAGATGAAATTGACCTTGTCAATTTTTTTATCGATTTCGTGATAGATCTTGGCTTTCAGTCGCCAATGATAGAAGGTGTCGGAAGCGACTGGCAGATAAAAGTAAACAGAGCCCATATTAAGAATATAAGGACATGGCTCGAGCTTATTGAACAAAACCCGAAATGGTCGACGAGGCTTCTTTCATACCTGATAATCCATCTTTCTCTGTGCGGTATTTTTATCAAAGACACCGATCTTTTCCCACGCGATATTACCAGATTCTTAAACAGCGATACAGGGCCTGTATATAATCTCGTCAAGCAGCTCGCAAGGCTATTTCCGGTATATTTTAATGATATAGGCGCCGAAGGGAAACTAAGGGATATATCAACAAGACTTGATGACATATCCGGCAGAAAAGACGTCTTGGTCCATTTTTTACGAAAACAGAGCCACGTTGAAAGCAGTAACCTGATAATCGGTTTTATGGAAGCGGTTTTTAATTTTTGGGAAACCAGAGAAAAGAACCTTCTTGGCTCCTTTGTTCCGCCAGGCATCTATAATCAAATCGACACCAGGGGACCATACATAGATGGCATTCACAAGGCAATGGTGCAGCTTAAAGAAAAGGGGCTATCCTTGCCGGGCGATCTTATTGCTATTGAAGAAGAGAAATTAGAGACCCTGTTTGCGGATATTTCAGGTGTTTCTGAAAGTGATCTGGAAAGGCTGAAACTGGCTGTATGTTTGTGCAAACTTTTGAACCAGAAATACAACCTTACCTTTGGCCTGAGATCAGGCATTGAAATAGACAACTATCTTGCGCGGCTCAAAATTGAAGGCTTTCCGGAGATAGACAGGCTGAAACGGGCCATGGCCGAGCCTGATTTAAAGAAAAAGCTTTTCATGCTGCTGGATTATCTTGAGCTGTTAAAAACTATAATACTTTCTCACATATCGTATGAGACCAGGGAAGATATTTATAAAAAAAGACATTTTACCGTGGATATCCCTTCCATATATGGAAGCTACCACGAAATGAAATTTGATGCGCTCGGGCTTACTTTTCGGATAGAATCCCGGGTCAATGTTCTTTTTGAGGAACTTATCGGAACCATTGATTTCAGCATAATAACCAGAGCCTCTTTTTACCAGTTTTACGACCTGTTAACATTGTTTGACAGGGCATTGAAACTGGATGGAATTTCATCGGTTGAAATAGAGCGCCAACTCGACATGTTAGCCCATTTGCTTGAAGTAAGAGGATTTACCTTTACTCAATACCTTGATATTTTTAAAGGATTTGCTCAAGCTGTAAAAAATATAATCAATGATTATTTTAACAATATTCACGAACAGAACCTGACCGGAATCCTGGCTCAGATGCCTGTTGACCGGATTTTGGCGAAATACTTTCCCGGGAAAGGCACAGTCGATCTTGAAAAGCTGGAACACAGAGTATCTGAGATCTTTTTCCGTGACAGGATAGCTCTTTCACTAGGACTTCAGCAGTTAGATCTCTTTTTAAGCCGGATACTTAACACTCTTTTTAACCAGTCAGACAAACTCCCCAAAGACAAGCTCCATCTCCTCCTTAACTATGATCCCCAGAGAACCATGATGTCTGTGGACCGGAAAGACAGCAAGATTTTCGGTCTGATTCATCTGGGTAATAAAGGGCTTAACATACTTAAGCTGAAAAATTACGGTTTGCCTGTACCTCCTGGTTTTATCATTACAACCGAGGTATTTCGCTGCAGAAAGATAATTGACAGTTATCCGCCTGCAGAACGGAATTTCAGAGAACAAATCGCTTATCATATATCTGTGCTTGAAAAACTTACAGGTAAAGTCTTCGGAGATCCGGCAAACCCCTTGCTCTTTTCTGTAAGAAGCGGGTCTGCTATTTCGCAGCCCGGAATGATGAATACTCTACTTGATGTTGGAATCAACGAGGAAATAGTTGCCGGCATTGCCGCCAGGACTGGTAATGCGTGGTTTGCCTGGGATAACTACCGCCGGTTTTTACAGTCTTACGGCATGACATCCGGTTTGAAACGGGATGATTTTGATTTGATTATAAGTAAATTCAAACAAGAATTGAGCATCCCGTATAAAAGAAAGTTTAGCGGGGAACACATGAGAATGGTGGCGCTGGCTTACAAGGAGATGATAAAAGATGCTGGAATCGATATTTTGAAAAACCCCTTTGATCAACTCCACATGGCAATAAAGAGGGTCCTTGCTTCATGGGAATCATCCAAGGCAAGAGCTTACCGCAAAATTATGGGGATATCGGATGACTGGGGTACAGCAGTTACTGTTCAGGAAATGGTCTTTGGAAATATCTCACAGTCATCAGGTTCCGGAGTGTTTTTTACCCATGATCCCAGATGGTCAGGTGAGAGCTTAAGATTGTGGGGTGACTTTACCCTTGGAAATCAGGGTGAGGATGTGGTTTCAGGATTGGTTAATACCCTTCCTATTTCAATATTTCAGCAGGATATTGAAATGAGGGAGACTGATATAACCCTCGAAACCCATTTTCCTGAGATTTACACGGCCTTGAAAAGCTGGGCAAACATGTTGATCTATGAGAAGGGATGGAGTCCACAGGAGATTGAGTTTACTTTTGAGACCCCTTCGATGAAAGATCTATATTTGCTTCAGACCAGAGATATGGCCATGAGAGAAAGAAAGAGGGTCCCGGCTTTTGATCCTGATGGAATAAGAGATGAAAAATATTTAGGACACGGTATCGGAGTAAGCGGAGGAGCGATGAGCGGAAGGGTGGTTTTCAGCCTGGATGAGATCGACAAATGGAGAAAGTCGGAGCCCGACACATCTCTTTTGCTTGTCAGGGGCGATACGGTTCCTGATGATATTCTGGAAATTTATGCGTCTGACGGTCTTCTTACAGCACGTGGAGGGCTAACCTCCCATGCAGCCGTTGTGGCCCACAGGCTTGGAAAAACATGTGTTGTTGGATGCGGGGATTTTGTCTGCAACGAAAAGGAAAAGACCTGTCTTTTTAACCAGGTGTTTTTAAAATCCGGGGATCACATAAGTATCGACGGCCGGGAGGGTTCTGTCTACCATGGTATTATGAAAATCAGAGAGAATTGATCCGGAAGGGAGGGGCATGGAAAAAATTACTAAAGATGACAAGGAATTAAAGCTTGGCATAAACGGATTCGGCAGAATCGGCAAGCTTACTCTCTGGCATAATGTGGGGCGAAAATATTTTGATGAGATTGTAGTTAATTTAGGACGTAAGATCGGCAGATCCCTTGATGATATTGCACATTACGCGGAAAGGGATTCAACATACGGCTCACTTCACGGATTCCTGCATGGTTACAGGGCTGAGCCGGTTATTAGTGATCTGGATGAAAAGAGCGGCTCAATGACAATCGATGGTATAAGAGTCAGGTTCTTAAGATCTTTCAGGAATCCGGCTGATATCGGATGGAGAGACTACGGTATAAAGCTTGTAGTCGATACCACCGGACAATTTCTTGATCCAACCCTTCCTCCGGATCATTCCAAAGGCTCTGTGCGGGGGCATTTTGAGGCAGGAGCCGAGAAGGTGATTGTTTCTGCGCCATTTAAGATCAAAGATAGAGGAACTGATTTTAGCGAGGCCATACCGGATGATAGTATAACGACTGTTATGGGTATAAACGGCAACGATTACGATCCAAGGCGTCATAAAATTATATCAAATGCATCATGCACCACTACATGCCTTGCCCACATGATGAAACCTCTTATCAACTATTTCGGCACCCAAAAGATACTGTCAGCCTCCATGGCTACGGTTCATGCAGCTACAGGGTCACAGGAGGTTCTCGACAGGCTTCCCAGGGCAGGAAAAAAAGATCTAAGAAAAAACAGGAGCATAATGAATAACATCATCCTTACCACAACCGGTGCTGCCAGGGCGCTCAGACTTGTTATTCCGGAAATGGAACAGATCGGATTCATTGCAGAATCGGTAAGGATTCCAACCAACACAGGCTCTCTCATCATTCTTGTTCTGAATTTCCAGGAGGAATTGTCAGGCGAATCGATAAGAAGGGAATTGATAAACGATGTATACAGGCAGGCCGCATCTGATGATCCTGATGGGTATCTCCTTTATACGGAGAAGCAGAATGTTTCGGCGGATATCATAGGACTCCCTAGGGCCGCGGCTATTATTGAGGGGCACGAGACCCATACCCGTACAGCAGATGTGACCATAGATCTAAAAAAAGCGCCTGGGTTGGAAAAGAACATTATATCTTCGTTAAAGCAGACCATTATAAAGATACCGGTGACTCAGTCCGTTATATACGGCTGGTACGATAATGAAATGGGAAGCTATGTTAACATATTGGGTGACAGGATTGTTTCAGTTGTCGAAAACATGTAAGCTCAAAACATGATGATCTCGTAAAAGTTCAGCCACTAAGTCACAAAGGCACAAAAGGAAGCATATGATTGAGGAATTAAAAGTGACAACATCCTTCAATTCCTAAATTCCTATTTCTCATTCGCTTAAAAAAATGGGTAAAGTTTAATTTCTCGTTCCCATGCTCCAGCGTGGGAACGCATACCATATTGGTTCCCACGCTGGAGCATGGGAACCAGGCAAGAACCGACATCAAAAAAGTGTAACCTGGCAAATGAAGAATGCCTGTGTTGTTCTTGATTTATGTTGTCATATCACATTAAGCACAATATGTTGTGGTTGGTAATTGAACAATACACAACTTTTTTAAGCGAATGATAAGTGATAAGCAGTAATAATTTAAAATCAGACTTTTTCCGAAACCATCAATGCCCTCTCCCCCACGGGGGAGAGGGTTTGGGTGAGGGGGAATTAAATGCCCGAACTTTTTGAGAAGTTACTCATCAGCCATCAGCTAAGAGCTATCAGCCCGCACCGAAGGTGCGCTAAGTTCATAACGGTTTTAAATAATTCGCAATTCCTAAATTCCTAAATTCGCAATCACCTGCAAAAAAGTCCTTTTTGCAGGTGCATCAAGGTTGCATGAATATTCATTTTAATGCTATGAGATAACTATGAAAGAGAATAGCATAAAAGAAAACGACTTAAAAGCTACAATTGCCTTTTTAAAAACGGTTCCACCTTTTAGCGGTCTCAAGGACCAGGATATTAGAAAGCTGTCGGAAAGTTTAACTAAAGAATTCTATCCAAAAGGGACAGCTATATTCAGCCAGGACAGGACTGAGGTTGATGCCCTTTACTTGATCAAAAGCGGCGGCGTTAAACTCTATCTCAAAGATGAAGAAGATATGGTAATACTTAAGGAATATAGAGGGCCTGGTGATTATTTCGGAGCCCTCGGAATCATCATGGAAACAAGGACGCATTTAAATGTAGAGGCAGTTGATGATACACATTGTGTTCTTGTCCCCAAGAAGTATTTGCAAGATATTATCAATACAAATCCGGTCTTTTCAGTCTTTTATCTGAAAAATTT
>DAOVDN010000015.1 GCA_030669465.1 Desulfobacterales bacterium
AAAGTAGAACTTGAAAACCTTCAGACACAAATTCGGCTTACAGAACTAGAAACAGACATCGGACAACAGGGCATCAGGTGGGTTCGCGGCCACCTCCATTTTGAGCAAGGTGATCTGGAAAGGCAACTGCAGAGCCTTGAAAAGGAGAGGGCTGAATTACAAAAGCGTCTGAAAAGATTACTGCGTGAACAAAGAGAGGTAGAGGCGGCCTGGCTCCTGGCCCAGAAAAAGACATCAAAGGCTGGAAACGAAAGTGAGCTTGCCGCAGCCTCTGCCTTCCTTAAAGCACGGGAGGCATGGCGCGAAACTTATCAAAGGGTTCTAGAGCAGGCTGAGCACATGTTGCATCTTCTGAACCAGAGGGAGCAGGTTTGGAAAAGACGTTATGAGCTTGTCAAAATTGAGGTAAGTCATGAACAACTTGATGTCTGGCGCAAAGATGCCGAGGCTCAAATCAACCGTATTGATGGAGTCCTGGCTTTACAACAAAGCTATGGAACCAACTTACAGTCTCAGATTGCGGCTTTAGAAAAACAAGTTTCAGAAGAGGGCGTACATCCAGAGATCAGACAACATTTGCAGGAACAGCGGCGTGCTCTTCGAAGGCTGGCTGAACGAAGTCTTGAGTATCTATCAACACTGCTGGCCACCAAAGAGGTAAATCGCAGGCTTCTTGATGAAATTGCTTCAAGACGTGAGGATATTGCGTTGTGGAAGAAGGTCCTGGTCGTCGGAAGCGCGGCAAAGGAAGTTTGGAATTTTGAACTATGGGTGATTGATGACCAGGCTGTGACCGTGAGAAAGGTCGCGATCGCTCTGTTCATTTTCGTCTTCGGCCTTTTCACGGTTAAGCACTTCACGCGGGTCATAAAGAACCGTCTCTTGCCTCGAATGAACCTGGAAGCAAGCGCCGCAGCCGCGCTTGAAAAGATAACCTATTACCTTGGCTTGCTAATGGTCGTTCTTTTTGGCTTACGCATGGTTAATATTCCACTTACGGCCTTTACTTTCCTCGGCGGTGCTATTGCTATTGGCGTGGGTTTTGGCGCTCAGAACCTCATCAACAATTTTATCAGCGGATTCATTATCATGGCCGAGCGCCCGATCAGTATCGGCGACATGCTTGAAATGGAAGGAAACTTTGCAGTAGTTGAGGAAATCGGCGCGCGTTGCACAAAAATTCGAACGTCAGGCAATGTCCATATTCTTGTCCCCAACAGCAGCTTTCTTGAAAAGAATATCACAAACTGGACTCTTTCCGATCATCTTATCCGCTCAAAGGTGACCGTTGGCGTTGCTTATGGTTCTCCGGTCCGCGAAGTTGAGCGCCTTTTGAATAAAGCGGTTTCGGAACACGAAAAGGTCCTTAATGCGCCTGAACCTTTCGTGCTTTTCAATGATTTCGGGGATAATTCTCTCGTATTTAATGTCTATTTCTGGATCAAAATCGATCGCATCATGGATCGCCGGATAATTGAAAGCGATGTTCGATTCCGTATTGATGACTTGTTTCGTGAAGCAGACATCGTCATTGCTTTCCCTCAGAGGGATATCCATCTTGATACCACAAGGCCCCTGGAGTTCAAGATTTTAAATGCCAATGGTCCGACCGATTGAAATTGGCTCTAAAGAGAATGAAATTTTCTGGCAAAGACCGACTCCTTTTCAAGGTCGCCCAATGCACTATAACAGTTTGCAATATAGCAGATAGCTTCTTTTGAATCTTGAAACTTTAGAAAATATGAAAGAGCCTTAGCATATTGCCTTAAATTCATATAACTTATCCCTAAACAGATATTCAACTGCTGGCTGTCCGGGAAATATTTGAGGCCTTTTCCGAGCATTCTGATCGATTCTTCGTAGGCCCTGTTTTTTTGTTTAAGAACGCCCAATCCCAGGTAGGCTCGATGATCAGGATAATAATCCAGAGATTTTATGTATAACTTTTCGGCAATTTTGTCTTTATCTTTGATAGCTTCGATGCCGGCATATTCACCATGGTCAAAGGTCATGCCAAGTCTTGAACAAAAATCAGAATGCATTTTGTAAAATTCTTTTTTATCTATCAGCTCAATTTCCTCTACAAAGCTGGGAAGATTTTCATAAAAGTCTGTCCTGAGCCTTTTTCCAAAAGCCAGTATCAATTCCCGGGATAAATGAGGATCGCTTTCAAAATACATAATATCTTCTATGCGTTTCAACCAGATATCATCTGTAATCCTGGTTTTTTTCTTAAAATCCGAATAAAGGGCGGTTCCCGGAAATATATCGAGGATGTAAAAGATAATGCTCATAGGTTTGATCTCATGGATTAAGTCTATGGTATCCTGAATGGTTGCCCAGTTTTCTCCTGGAGAGCCATAAATAAAATATGCCCTGGCCAGGATGCCGTATTTTGTAGTTAGACTAAAGGCTCTTTTGATCTGATCTGTCTTGATGTTTTTGTTCAGCAGGTTTCTTATCTTCTCAGAACCACTTTCCACTCCATAACTGATCTGAATACAGCCGGCCTTTCTCATCCAGCATAAAATTTCCTCGTTCACATAATTGACGCGAGAAATCGCCACCCAGACAATTTTAAGGTTTCTCTCCAGAATTTTCCTGCAAATTTCGATTACCAGATTCTTTTTGAAAGTAAAGGTGTCATCTGAAAAATAAAAAAATGTAACACCTCTTTTATAGAGAAGTTCTAGCTGATTAACAAAGTATTCAGGAGAGTGAAATCTGACCTTATGTTGCCACAGTTTGGGCGATCCGCAAAAAGTGCAATTTCCGGGGCATCCTCGAGATAAAGAAACATGCTGATATTTAAAATACTTTGCCGGAATAGGCAGTTTATCAAGATTGCGAATTGGATCGCTATGCTCTGTCTTTACAGCCTTGCCCTCTTTCCTGAAAGCAATCCCTTTGATACTCTCAATCCGGTCATAATCCTGTTTTTCGATACATTTTACCAGATTTAAGAAAGTGTATTCGCCTTCTCCTATAACTGCAAAGTCGATCTGCCTGAAATGCGTTAAAAGATGCTTCCACAAAAATGTAGTGCCGATCCCGCCAAAAACAATTTTTACCTTTGGATTAATCTCTTTTGCAATTCGAGCAATCTCTATGCCGCCCCAACGGTTTGCATGCAAGATGGAAAAACCGATCACATCGGGCCTCTTTTCAGCAAAAGTCTCTTTGATCCTTTGAGGTGTTTTGTTGATATTATACCAGTTCAGTATTTCAACATCGTAATTATTCTCTTTCAAAAAAGCGCCCACATAATAAACACCAATGGATACGACGCTTACGTCTTCCTCATGAATCCTCTCTTCAAGACAATATGGATGTATAAGCAGTATCTTCATGTTTTGAACTTATTGACTTACAATCTTCCCATCTTTGTAAAGTTTTTGAAATGCATCTACAACATCAGGATCAAATTGAGTTCCTGCTTGCTTTTTGATTATCTCTAATATTCTATCTTCATCCATCTTTTTCCTGTAAGCTCGATCAGAAGACATGGCATCGTAAGCATCAGCCACGAAAAGCACGCGGGCAAGCAAGGGAATCTCATCCTTTTTTAATCCATCCGGATACCCTCTTCCATCAAAGCGTTCATGATGATGTCTTATGATCTGCTGCTCTTTATTCCACAATCCAAGTTGCCCTACTATGCTTGCACCAATAACCGGATGTTCCTTGATTATCTCAAATTCCTCATCCGTAAGCTTCTCGGGTTTCAGCAGAATGTCGTCCCTGATACCTATTTTGCCGATATCATGAAGGTGCCCGGCAAAATTGAGAATATCAAGTTCTTCTGCGGTGCAGCCTATTTCTTTGCCTATAGCAATGGCCATATGGGTCACTCTGTTTGAGTGCTGTTGTGTATAGGGATCCTTTGCCTCTATAGCCTTTACAAATGCATAAAGGGTTGAGAAAAGATTTTCGTAAATATTCTCATACAGAGCAAGATGCTCAATTGCATATGCTGCGTTATGTGCCATAACTGAAAGATAATACAGATCTTTTTCAGCAAAACGAGTATCGTCATTTTTAATAGATGCGGTCAATACGCCAAATATCTTTTTTCGGATTGTCAGCGGGACCACCATAAAGGAGAGTATGTCCGCAGACAAGCCCCGCGCCCCATTATTCTCCGAAACCAGAAGCGGTGTCTCATCTGCCACTATTTCCATTATTAACAGCTCAGCGGCTTTGCTTGCATCGGAGCTGCTTTTAGGTCCTGAAATGGTTGAATCAACCGCTGAAACCGCAACCTCAAACGGCTTTTTCACAGCCTCATTGATTACATAAAACCTCGATTCGTCTGCATGTGTAATTTCTATTGTCATGTCAACTATTCGTTTGAACATATCGGAACTTGAACTGATTGTAGCAAAGTCACTCATTATCTTGTTTAAGATATTAAGCTCCTCAACCCTATAGAATAGCTCCTTATTTAATTTCTCAAGCCGTGCTTTCCCTTCAACCTCCTTTTTTAAAAAAATATTCTTTATAAAAAGCTGCCGTTCACGTAAAACGCGCCTCAAGCAAAGATCCATTTGATTAAGGTCAACCGGCTTGATCAAGAAATCAACAACACCATTTTTAAGGGTCATGATAGTATTATCCAGGGTAGGATAACCCGTCATAACAATTACCGGTATCGTATTATCATGCTTCATTATATATTCAGCCAGTTCAAGCCCATCCATTTTGGGCATATTGATATCGGTAAAACAACAGTCGATTCTTTCTTTTTCCAGAATCTTTATAGCCTCAAGCCCATTTTTTGCAGTAACTACCTGATACCCCTTGTGCTGAAAATACTCATTAGCTATATACAAAACATGTTCTTCATCGTCCACAAAGAGGACTTTTTCTTTTTTTCCATCGTCCATTGTTTGAAATCCCTCAATCCCTCAATCCCTCAATCCCTTCATATCCCAGGACAAGAACCTCTCTTGGCTTGACGCCATCTGAAGGACCGACAATCCCTTCTTTTTCCATTACCTCAATAATACGGGCCGCCCTGTTATATCCTATATGCAAATGACGCTGAATCATAGATATTGATGCCTGTCTTGTCTTTGTAATGAGCGCTACAGCATCATCATATCTTTCGTCATATTCCAGGCTCTCTGACACAGCCTTTTCTTCTGCGGATGCTTTAGTTACATCCTCGTTGTATTCCGGTTTTTTCTGATCTCTCAAAAATTCTGTGATCCTTGCAATCTCCGGTTCTGATATGTATGCACCATGGATACGCTGAAGCTTTGCAGTACCCGGAGGCATAAAAAGCATATCTCCATTTCCAAGCAGGTTCTCAGCACCGTTTGTATCGATTATAGTCCTTGAATCTGTCTTGGAAGAGACCTGGAAGGTAAGACGGGTAGGAAAATTAGCCTTGATGATCCCTGTCAACACATCTACCGAGGGCCTCTGTGTGGCAAGTATCAAATGAATGCCGGCAGCCCTTGCCATCTGAGCAAGGCGTGTTAATGCAAGCTCCACATCACGTGAAGCAACCATCATAAGATCCGCAAGCTCATCAATAATGATAACAATAAGGGGGAGTTTTTCACAAATCTCTTCTTTTGCATCTTTTTTTTCCTTATCTATCTTCCGGTTGTACTGCTTTATATTTCTTACCTTCTTTTTCGAAAGCAGTTCATATCTTCTCTCCATTTCATGCACAGCCCAGAAAAGGGCGCTAGTTGCTTTTTTTACATCCGTTACCACAGGAGTAATAAGATGCGGTATCCCATCATAGCCTGAAAGCTCTATCCTTTTTGGGTCTACCATAATAAGCTTTATTTCATCAGGAGTCGATTTGTACAAAAGACTGCAAACCATGGCATTTAATGCCACACTCTTGCCTGTTCCTGTTGCACCGGCAATTAATAGATGCGGCATTTTGTCCAGCTCTGCAACCACAGGATTTCCTACGATATCCTTACCAAGGCAGATGGTAAGCTCGGATTTTGATTTTTCAAAAACACTGGATACAATAATATCCTTGAATTTCACAATCTCCCTTGCGGCATTTGGAATCTCAATTCCGATCACGGCCTTTCCGGGAATCGGCGCTACAATTCTGATACTTGTTGCACGAAGAGCAAGGGCAAGGTCATCTGTAAGGCCGACTATTTTGTTAATCTTCACACCCGGAGCAGGTTCATATTCAAAGGTTGTAATGACAGGACCAGGCAATACAGTAATAACTTTTCCCTTTACACCAAAGTCTTCGAGCTTCTTTTCAAGCACTTTTGACTGCATTCGCAAATTTTCATCATCAGCAGGAGTAGATCTGTTTTGGGAGTTGTCCAGCAAATTTACAGAAGGGAGTTGAAATCCTGCTTCAGTGCGCATAAACTCGAATACTTTCTGTTTTGGAACCGGAACCTCCTTAATCAGCTTTGAGTCGGAGGCCTTGATTTTTATTTCCCGGTCTTTCCCGGCAACCAGATCTTTTTTTATTTTCAAACGCTTTTTTGCTTTTTCCCTTCGTTCTTTCCACATAATAAACAATGTTGTTATCCGGTCTGTGGAAACAACAACGGCCTTCCGGCAGCGTTTCGCAAAAACTAGCAGGGAAAAACCAGTGGCCAGAATAAAACCGATGATCCACATAAGAATCAGTATAACCGCGGCGCCTGTAACATTCGAATACTTTATGAGAAATGATTTTAGGGGAATTCCTATTATGCCTCCTGATGAAAAACTTTTTCCAAATACAAGAAAATGGTTTTGCTGGAATGCAAGAAGGCTTCCTGTGGTTACAACGAGGAGGATTCCGCCTAAAATTGTCAAAACAATTGCCCTGCCCGGGTGATCACCAAAAAAATGGATGCTCGACAAAAGGAATAAAATCGGGATCCAGAATGCACCTAATCCGAACAGTCCTATAAGAATGCCCGAAGTATGGGCTCCAACCACACCAAAAAGGTTGTGAATATTATCCGCTGCTCTTGCATTGTGAATTGAAGGATCTACAGGGCTGTATGACAGAAGACTGCCTAATGTGAAAATAACGAGAAAAAATAGAAAAATTCCGACAATTTCCTTGCGCATAAGTCTCTTCTTCAGTAACAGTTCACGGGTTCAGAGGTTCAGAGTTCACCGAAAATCTCAACCGTTGATTCGGGCTACCAACTTAAAGCGGGACAATTCGTAGGGTGGGCAATGCCCACCATCAATGGGCGATCGCTGCAAACTGCGTAGATTGGTGGGCAGTGCCCACCCTACTGTAACTCTTTGAGATTACAAGGTGTCACGCCTTAAGTCGGTAGCCTTGATTCATAAGCTCTGAACTTTGCTCACGACTTCGGGCTGAAGAGTCAAATTCAGGATATAACGGATTCGTCCATACACAAGATTGTGGAATAATTAGATGGGGAAACAAACACGGAGTTTGTTCATTCCATTAAGGTTAACGAAAAAAGCAACCCTGAACCTCTGAACCTTTTTTACTACACTTCTACAATAAATGGAAGTATGGCCGGACGACGTTTTATAGTAAAGTAGAAATACTTCTTCAGAGCGGCTTGAGTCATTGATCTGATCTTATCGATCCGATCCGGGTCATCAGGATCCACATCATCTACGATTTCCAAAACAACGCACTTTGCGTCTTCCAGAAGATGCCCTGTTTCTGTCTCAAACACAAATCCGCGAGAAGTAATTTCAGGCCCGTACACTATAATGCCGGTCTCTTCGTCAAAAGCCATGTTAACCGCAACAATGCCCTCTTCCGACATTATACGTCTCTCCTTCAGCACACTCTTCCCGACATCTCCGATGCCTTTACCATCTATAAGCACCCGGCCTGTTGCGATACTCTCTTTAATTCTCCCTCCGTGTTCATCAAATTCAATTATCTGACCATCTTCAGCAAGAAGAATATTTTCCTTTAAAATCCCTACCTGCCCGGCAAGGCGTGCATGAAGAATCAGATGTCGATATTCTCCGTGAATCGGAATAAAATATTTGGGTTTTGTCAGGTTGATCATCAGCTTTAATTCTTCCTGGAAAGCATGGCCTGATACATGAATAGCTGATATCTTTTCATAAATAACATCTGCTCCACGCCTGTAAAGGTTATTGATAATATGTGCAATAGCCTTCTCATTTCCTGGAATAAATTTTGAGGAAAGAATAACTCTGTCGCCCTCCTTGATTTTTATCTGTTTGTGCATACCTCTGGACATCCTGGCAAGGGCCGACATGGGCTCTCCCTGGCTGCCGGTCGTAATTATTAATATCTCGTCATCAGGAAAGTTTTTAACCTGCCCAATATTGACTTCCATTTTGTCATTGAAATGTATGTATCCAAGCTCTTTTGCAATATTGACGCTTGTCTCGACACTTCTTCCGTTTATAACAATTTTTCTGCCGGTTGTCTTTGCAATATCAATTACCTGCTGTATACGGGCAATACTGGAAGCAAAGAGTGCAACAATTATACGGCCTTTACTTTTTGTTGCAATCTTTAATAATGTTTCGCCGACTTCCTGGTCGGAGATAGTGTATCCTTCTTTTTCTACGTTTGTTGAGTCCGACAAAAGTGCCAGGACCCCTTCGTCTCCATACCTGGCAAACTTGTTTAAATCGGTCGCCATGCCATCAGTTGGGCTAAGGTTGATTTTAAAATCGCCTGTGTGAACAATGAGTCCGAGAGGGCTTCTTATCGCAATGCCTACTCCATCTATAACACTGTGATTGACGCGTATAAAGTCAAGTTCAAAAGGCCCTAATTTAAGTTTTTTTCCAGGAGCAATTTCATGCAATAAAGCAGATGAAAGAAGACCATGCTCTTCAAGTTTATGCCGCACAATCCCCAGAGTAAAAGATGTGCCGAAAACCGGTACATTTATCGCTTTAAGCAGATAAGGCAGAGCTCCGATATGATCTTCGTGCGCGTGGGTTAAAACAATCCCTGAAACTTTCGATCTGTTCTGTATTAAGTAATCCATTTTAGGAATTACGTAATCAACGCCCAGCATATAGTCTTCGGGAAACATAACGCCCGCATCGACAATAAAAATTGAGTCGCCATACTCAAAAACCATCATATTAAGGCCTATCTCTCCCAGCCCACCCAATGGAATAATTTTTAGCATAATGGTTTACTTTCTTTTTTCCCTTTCAAAAGATTCACAAATAATTTGTCTTATTTTTTTCATAAGATCATCTTTGGTCTTTCTGGTATAATTTGATGTTTTAACAGGCTGCCTGATTTCAAGAGTAACATTTCCGGGTTTAATCAGAATCCGGTCTTTGGGCATAATAGGCCATGTTCCATGAATTATAACAGGAACAATTGAAACGCCTGAATCAACAGCTAAAATAAATCCACCATTTTTAAACGATCCGATACTGCCGTCCAGGCTGCGTGTGCCTTCAGGAAAAATTAGGACAGACGTCCCGTTTTTTATAATGTTTGCAGCGTTTTTGAGGCTTTTAAAGGCAGATTTCCGATTAGATCGATCTATGCTTATATGACCGGCCTTTTTCATGGCATAACCGAAAATTGGTATCTTGAAAAGTTCCGCCTTTGCAATCCATCTGAAATGAACGGGGAGACAGGAGATAAGAGCGGGAATATCAAAGTTGCTCTGGTGGTTGGACATGTAAATGTAGTGTCCGGCAGGATCTATCTTTGAAAGCCCTTTAACGGTAACCTTGATGCGGCTTACAGCGAGTATGGATCTTGCCCAGACTTTTACAATTTTATGCAGAACATCATCACTTTCATTCATAAGAGATGCAAGGATGGTTGCGGTACTGCAAATAATTGAGATAAGTCCGGTCCATACGATAATAAATAGAGTGCGCATCACTTTTTTTATTGTATAGGAAATTATAAAATTATGCTTTCTTTATGTCCAGCAGGGCTTGCAAGAACCATCAACATGCCACAACAAAGAATAAATAAATCTCGCACAGACGCAGAGTCCGCAAAGTTAATTATATTAAAAAGTTTTTCTCTGCGTCCTCTGTGTCCTCTGTGAGAGATCATTGCCGTTTTGTTCTTGAGAGGTCGGCGGCCGGAATTTAGTCGTTTTATTATGTTTTAATCTCAAGTTTATCGAGTATAGAGTCAACAACCCGGATAATCCAGTTGCGCTGTTTTTCGGTTGCATAACCTATACAACTGCATCTCATGCTGTTTTTACTGCGCACCAGAAGCTCACAGGCCATAAAATTTGGCTCTATATCGATAGCAAAATAGAACGGCCGGCATTTAGTATGCTCCGCCTGAACCTCGGTAAGGATGTCCTGGTCAAGTGGTATCCAGTAAATCCCATCCATACGGGCAGAATCAAAGCTATCATCCAGATAGGCCTTGATCTTTTCGTACTCTCCCAGTCTTAACTCATCAATCACATATTGTTTCATAACAGCGAAATTTATCACAGTTTATTATGATACGCAACATGTATGTTGGAAGGGGGTGCAATTCTAAATTTTTTGTAATAGTTCAGCCACAAAGACACTAAGACACCAAGATTATAATATAATTCTTAATGCTTATCTACTTAGCTCCTAATTCCCTGTTTAACCGTCAATTTTGGGAGATGGAATTCTTTGACCGATTCGGGCAGGCGTGCGTGACCACGGAAACCCTGCCTTATGCGGATCTTATCCACAGGCCCAGAATGGCGAGAGGCAAAGTTAGGAGCTAAGTAGATAAGCATTTAATTCTTAATGTACAGTATATGCCGTATCTACAACTTGTTTTCTTCTCTTTTTGATAAAGCTTTAAAATTAAAGTCCTTTTGTGCCTTTGTGACTTAGTGGCTGAACTTTTACCCATTTTTTTCAAAAACAGAGCGAAGCGATTCCACAAATCAACAATCGACAATCTTCAATCAACAATCCAATGACCAGTGACAAAACCTACCGAAAACTTGTACAGATGGACAATCTAGTCTCTTTTAGGCAGGTTGTAAAAGAGACAGATCTATTTGTAC
>DAOVDN010000124.1 GCA_030669465.1 Desulfobacterales bacterium
TTCAATAGAGAAGGTAAATGCGTCCTTTTCACCATCGTCTCTCGAATATGCGCAGAAGAGGCAGCGGTTTATGCAGATATTTGTGTAGTTTAAGTGCTGGTTGTATACATAATAGGCTTTTTTGCCGTGTCGTTCGCGTCGTACAAGGTCGGCCAGACGTCCAACACCGATAAGATCATGACTTTTATACAGAATAAGCCCGTCTTCAAAGTCAAGACGCTGTCCGGCTGCAACCTTTTCTTTGATTTTATATAACTGCTTATCTAAAAAAGAGATATTCATTCTATCCTATAGTTTATCATAATATGACCACGTGGTCACACATATAAAACAAAAAAAGCTTGCCATAGCAAGCTTTTTTTTGTTCTTCTCTTTCAGCTATCGCTTATTCTGCTTCCGCATTTTGAACAGAATTTGTCTTCTTCATTGATCGGCGCATTGCAGTTTGTGCAGCGTTTACGGGGTGGGGCAAGTTCCATGAGAAGCTGTCCCTTTTTTACAGGTACCATCTTTTTATCAGCCTTGTAATCAGCAAATACCGGAACGCGCTTTACAACGCCGCTTACAAGAGAAGTTACGCCATATTCGACTTTCATAAGCGCAAGATTCAATATCTCCTCGCCTTTTTGTACGTTATCTCCTGCTTTTTTGTGAACAAGCCAGAGGTCGGAATCAAATGGAGCGCCGATATGATATGGATTATTTTCATCGGCCATTTCCGTTCCCTTCATTTCCGCAGCTCTCTTCTCAACCTGTATCTCTTCCACAAAGACTTCGTGGTCCAGCTTGTACCGTATCCTTCTTGTACCGTTCTTACTTATATTGCCGAGGCGCATGACCTCTATGATATGGGCCTTTCCGTCAGAGGTTCGAAATTCCCGTTCAACTCCGGGTTCCAATCCCTCGAACCATATATCATCCGGAAGCACATTCGGATCGCCGTATTTTTCAAGGTTTTTGATCAGTTTTAAGGCATCTCCCGGATGGTTAAGATAATTGACCAACCTATTTTCCGTTGGTTGTCTTCCGCTCTGTTCGGCCAGTTCCTTTGCTGCTTCGTCGATATCGACAGGTGGAATAAATTTTAAAGGACTCTCTTCCGTCCTCTGGGCAATCGCATCTTTGTATTTATCTTTGAATACTGATTGATAAATCCATTCAGGAGGCCAGCCAAGTGGAAGCTTGCCGAATTTTCCCAGGAGGAGATTTTTAAGAGCATCGTTTGCACCGGCAAAGAGTATCTTGCGATCTTCTTTAGTCTGTTCATCGAGTTCTTCTTCGGAAGCAGAAGTTACTTTTTTTAGAATATCTATAATTCTTTGTACTTCCGGCATTCCGCCCCGTTCATAAGCATTGACCACCATCAGGTAGCCGTTGGTCCAGGTAATTTGAGATCCCGGCGTAACATCGTGATACCTTATAAGTTTTCGATAGAGTTCAAGGACTGAGAGAATGCTTGGCAGCAGAAAAGCATATCCATGTTTGAGCGCCGCCTCCTGGCTGCTTGAAGTGGCGCCACCCGGAAGACCGTGTAGTGTAACGTCATGGTCGATTCCGAGAAATGTCGGTCTGCAGTAATGATCGTATATAGGCATAATCTGCTTGAGAACAAATGCGGTTTCCCTGATTCTCTCTTTGTCGAGACGGGTCTTTAAACCGAGCTCTCCTTCAATGTAGGCCAACACCGGCATAACTGCGGTCTGGCCATAAAATCTTACGGCAGGGCCGTCACCCACATCCAGGATTTTGGCTCCTGCCTGAGCAGCAGCGCCAAGTGCCGGCACGGCAAGACCGTCTGTGGCATGACGGTGATACTGGACAATCAGATCAGGGTATTTATCAAGAATTGCCGAAACCAGGTTTCTGATAAATCGCGGAGGGCATACCCCTGCCATATCTTTAAGGCATAAAATGATCTTTTTGGATGCCTCGTCCTTTTCGCATTCCAGAACCCGCCCTGTCATTGAGAGAATATCGTCAAGCACGCCGAGATAGTGGGGAACATCGAATCCTTGTGCCCAGCTCAGGCTGATGGCAGGCTGAAAGATACGATTTTCAATCTTAAGGACGATCTCGGCAAACGGGGCCATATTTTCGATGTGGTTCAGAAAGTCAAAGCAGCGTATTACATGATAATGCTTAACGATCATCTCTCCTGTCCGCTTCATGACCTCCCGGCTCTGTGGAGCATAGCCGAGTACATTCGTTGAACGGATGAGGATAAGTTTTTGCGTATTCGGAGCAAACTTGTTCCAGTCTGCAGCCTCTTCCCAGGGGTCGGTCATACAACCCAACATTGCCACATGGTAATGGGCTCCGCCCCCGTTTTCTATTGATGCGTATCCGCACCGGTCAATAAGCGGCCCGATCAACCGGTCTGAAAAGAGACGGAATCGATTCCCTGTTTCCGACTGGGTAATGTCTCTGGGAGTGGTGTTGCAGAATTCTACATATTCTGAATTTCGCAGAGCGTTCAGAACGTTGTCTCGATGATCGCCAGGATCAAATGGAGGCTGATAAGACCGGTCATTAGCTGCCTTTTTCGTTACAGAGGAAACATCTACAGGCATAGGGCCGACTTTGGAGTCGCCGAATTTCCGATAAGCTCCAAGCCCTAAATAGGGATTATATCCCTTCGCCGTAATTTCAGCCATCAGATAGGAAAGTCGTATCTCTTCAGGAATGGTCTCCCTGTAAACCATCAATTCAGGTGTGCTGTCGATAAATTTTGTATTGACTTCGCCGGCTTTAAATTTGGGATGGGAGATCACCTTTTTATGAAATGGAATCGTTGTTTTCAGTCCACCAATAAAGTATTCTAGAAGCGCCCGCTCCATAGTTGAGAGAGTCTTTTCCCATGTAGAGCCATACGTCATGAGGAGACTTCCAAGGGAATCATAAGCCTTAGGGAACTCATATCCGCTGAAGATACACGAATCGAGCCTGACTCCTTCACCGCCCGGAGAGAGATAACGCGTTATTTCACCTGCATTTGGCTGAAAATTCTTTTTTGGATCCTCAAAATTGATCCTGCACTGCATAGCAAATCCCCTTGGTTTTAAATCTTCTTGTTTCAGACGAAGTTTTTCGCCAAAGGAGATTCGTATCATCTCTTCTACCAGATCTATGCCGTAGAGAAGTTCTGTGATACCGTGTTCTACCTGTAGCCTGGTGTTGGCTTCAATAAAGTAGTAATTTTGTTCTTCATTTACAAGAAATTCAAATGTTCCGATCGAATCATACCCTACGGCAGACGCAATCTTTAAGGTCGCATCTTTTAATGTGTCTCTTAACTCCTCGCTCATTTTTTTCCAGGGGGATGGGGTGATCTCAAGCAGTTTTTGATTCTTTCTCTGCGTAGAGCAATCCCGTTCATCCAATACTACTGCATTGCCGAATTTATCGCAGACAGCCTGTATTTCCAGATGCCTGACTGATGTGAGAAATTTTTCAATATATAGATTAGGGTTGCCGAAACTCGCTTCCGCCATGGCAGAAGCTTTTTCAAAATGCTGTTGGAGCTGCTCAGGCGATTCAATTATTACAATTCCACGTCCGCCGCCGCCGCCTTCACTTTTGATCATAACCGGATAGCCGATTTCATTGGCAACTTGCTTTGCCTCTTCAAGAGTTACCGCATCATCAGATCCTGGGATAACCGGGACGGAAACCGATTTTGCGATACTCCGAGCTATAACCTTATTGCCGAGTTTTTTCATCGGCCCTTCTGAAGGACCGATGAAAATGATATTGTTTTCCTTGCATAGTGAGGGAAAGAGGTTGTTTTCCGCCGCAAAGCCCCATCCGGGATGAAGAGCTTTTACATTGTGCTGTTTTGCAATCTGCACAATCCGATCTATATCCAGATATCCTTTTTCGGTTCGAATGGTGTATGCCTTGTCAGCCTTGGTGACATGAGGGGCTGTTTTATCTTCCTCTGTAGCAAATGCCACGTACACGCCACCCATCTCCCGGATGGTCCGTCCTATACGAAGAGCCGGTATTCCACGATTAGCAACGCCTATTCTCAATTTCTCAATTAGTGAACTCATTGCACTCCATTCCTTATTTAAGCTTTGATTGTAACAAATGTGAGTCTGTCTGAGACGGTTCGATAAACTATTTGTCTGAATTTGTCAACAAAGCTGGATGGTGACCAGCAATTCTAATTATAGCCCGTTATTCACCACGAAGCACACGAAGAGCGCGAAGTAAACCTTGTTATTTTCTTATTTCTTCGTGATCTTCGTGTGCTTCGTGGTATTCTATTTCTTTTGATTCGCAAAGATTGTTCCAAAATTAGAATTGCTGTTGCATCTGCTTTCCTGTTGACGCAAAACAACGTCTCAGGTAAAGTTTATCATAAAAATTTGAAAAAGATTCTGACAGGATAACAGAGATGAGTTTAGATAATTTTAATCCTGAATATCCTGTCAATCCTGTCAATTTTTTTAAAGTGTTACGGAATTAAAAATTCATATCATGCATAGGTTTAATATTTTTACAAGCAACCATCTAGAAATCCTGGCCGAACAATTAGCCCGGATAGTTAGTGAGCCTCTATCTTCTATCCTCTCTCAGGAGATTATTGTTGTTCAAAGCAGGGGGATGGAGCGGTGGATATCAATGGAGCTTGCCAGGCATAACGGGATTTGTGCGAACTGCTCTTTTCTGTTTCCAAATGCCTTTTTGCAAGAAATTTTCAAAAAACTGATTCCGGATATGCCGGATGAGTCTCCGTTTGAACCG
>DAOVDN010000067.1 GCA_030669465.1 Desulfobacterales bacterium
TTGTATAACATGCCGCAGTTTTACATGATCTACTCTGATCTTAAGACCCGATACTTTCCTGCCGTTGCGGGATGTAGAGCGCACAACACCATTATGACACAAAATCATTCCCACATTGTCATAATCCGGGTGTTTTTTGATGGTATCAATAAGACCGGTAATATTCATTTGATAATCTCCTCGGTCATGGATAGGAGCTTATTGGTTTCGCTTTCACACTTTTTCGTTACGGACATAATTTTAGACAAGCTCCTAGTTCATCCGGAGTGTTAATATTAAAAAAAGATAATAAATCAGGATCTTTTTCGCGTAAAACTTTTTCCGGAAGTTTTTTGACGCGAACCTTTCGAAAAAATTGTCTAATCCGAAGCTCCCTTTGTATAAGATGTTGCTCTGCGGGCTTAAGGCATTGTTTCGAATATACAGCACAGAGCGGCTCCAGCCCTTTTGAAGTTTCCGGTATAATGACGTCAACGCCGGGTTCAATCCCATCAACTATGGTTTCAACCAATCCCCTTTTCAGGAAAGGTGTATCACATGCCGCAAAAAAAGCATACGGGCTGGTTGTAAAAAAAAGACCCGCATGTATTCCTGTCAAGGAGCTTCGGAATGGAAAAATGTCCGTTACGATATTAAAATTCCACTCAATATATTGAAGCGGATCATTGGTAACCAGAATAATCTCTTCAAAAAGGTCTTTAAACAGACTATATGTACGGTCTATGATCCTTTTTCCGCCAACATGGATAAATGCCTTGTTTCTGCCGGAAAAGCGCGAGCTCCGGCCTCCTGCCAATATCACACCGCTGCAAGGAAATTTCATCTTAAAAAACCTTTTGGTAACTACTCAGCCACGAATAAACACGAATTTACACAAATAACAGCGATGCTGGCCTACGGCTCGGAGAGATACTGGATACTGGATACTGGATAAAGAACTTCCCACCTATCTTGCCCGGCAACATCATCAATCCGTTCTGTACTCCTTTTCTACAGATTGAATAAAGAGGTTTATCTTCTTCCCCAAAGTCTGTAAGCGTTCATGAAGGTCTTGGTATAGGGCTCATCCTTCAGTGATTCGGTTTCATCCAGTATCCAGTATCCAGAAACCAGTATCACGTGCTAAGTAGCTGGAATAATGAGTTTTCACAAAAACTTGACACAAATGTTAAGATCTTACTCCATAGATGGCTATTCGAGTCCATTTGTGTCAATTCGTGGCTGAATAGTTACCAATTTTTAACAATCATGTCCAATAAATCTTGATTTCAGGCTAATGCATGATATAGAAAGAAGTAAAAATTAAATTATGATGAACTTGTAAAAAGTATAAAATTGCGGTTTTTCTAATTTTATCAAGTTTATAACGGTCTTAAATAATTCGCAATTCCTAAATTCCTAAATTCGCAATCACCTGTAAAAAAGTCCTTTTTACAGGTGCATCAAATTATATAACTTTGAAAAGGATAGTGGAAGAAAATAATGAGCACATACGATATAATTTTGGATGCAAAAGATATAAATCGTATACTAACAAGGATTACCCATAAGATTCTCGAAGTACATAGAGGTACAGAAAACCTTACCCTTATAGGTATTCAAACCCGCGGAGTTTATCTTGCAAAACGTATTCAGTCCAGGATTTATGAAATTGAAGGGATTAAAATACCAACGGGTTATATAGATATCACACTCTATCGTGATGATTGGACCCGGATCAGTCACCATCCGATTGTGCAGACTACGGATATATCTTTTTCCGTCGATAACAAACAGATCATCTTAATCGATGACGTTTTGTTTACAGGTCGCACCATAAGGGCGGCAATGGATGCTATTATTGATTTTGGGAGACCGGACCGTATTGAGCTGGCCGTGCTTGTTGATCGAGGTCACAGGGAACTTCCAATCCAGGCTAACTATGTGGGAAAATTTATTGAAACAAGGCGCTCGGAAACGGTAAATGTTTTACTTGCCGAGCATGATGGAGAGGATAAAGTTGTTTTAGAATTATAGAAATATAGGAAGATATTTTGAGCACAAAAGAGCACAAAAAGAGCGCTCCAAAGAAACTTAAGATAGGAATAATAACGGTCTCAACCACTCGAACCATGGTGGACGATAAAAGCGGACGCTGGATCAGCAAACGAGCCGGAAAGGAAGGACATGAGGTTGTGCTTCACCGTGTTATTCCTGACGAAACCGAAATCATAACAGAAACGGTCCTTGACGTTATTCGTGAATATGATCCTCACGTTCTCTTGCTGACGGGAGGCACAGGTATAAGTAGCAAAGATGTTACCATTGAAGCTGTGCGCCCATTGTTTGAAAAGGAACTTACAGCATTCGGACCCATTTTTGCGCAGCTCAGCTTTGAAGAGATAGATTCCGCCGCTCTTTTATCCCGTGCTACTGCGGGTGTGGTCGGAAAAACCATACTTTTTTGTATGCCTGGAAGCATTAAAGCGTGCAAACTTGCATGCAAGGCTCTTATCTTCCCTGAGATAGGGCATCTTGTAAAACATGTCCACGAATAATGTGGCGAAAAAGTGCTTGACATTGCTCAATTCTAAATGGTAGAGGATTTCAAATTTTCAAAGGTTTCGTAAAGAGAGCAAATTTGGAACGGCAAGCCAGTTATCGTAGAGGAGACAAGGCATGGGAGTATTTAAAAGAAAAACACGAACCGCATTATTCAGTAGTGCTACAGCGATGAAATCAATGGCTGTTATCGGTAGTCTTCTTGCAACAATCGTTTTGATTTGTACTTTTGGTTGTGAAGGTCTTAGGCCCTCGGCTCCGGCTCCCCAAGAAATAGAGAAAGTCGCTGCAGTAGAGCCAAAAGAGGCAGTCTCACCGGAAGTAACCAATGCTCACTGTGTTTTGTGCCACTTGCAGCAGCCTCAAACCATAGAGGCACGCGGAGGGAAGCATAAAAGCGATGTCGGCTGTCTGGACTGCCACCAGGAGCATCCACCTCAGGGCACAAAAGCCATCCCTGAGTGCAGCATGTGTCACAGCGGAGAACCCCATTATGAGCTCGAACAGTGTTCGAGCTGTCATTCCGATACCCATGCCCCCCTTGATTTAAAGCTGGAAGGTGAAATTAGCGAACCCTGCCTGACATGTCACCAGCAACAGGGTGATGAAGTGTCAAAGTACCCTAGTGCCCACACAGATGTGGCCTGCAATGAGTGCCACGCAGTTCACCGGAAGATTCCGAATTGCATGGAATGTCATGACAAACACACCAAAGATATGGATTTCAAGGCATGTGTGTCCTGCCATCCTGTCCATATGCCCCTTGTCGTCACCTATCAGGAGCCCCCGTCTCATTATTGTGGAGCATGTCATGGAGAAGCGCTCAGCCTGCTTGAAAAGAATACGACCAAACACCATGATCTGTCTTGCGCTTATTGCCACCGGGATAAACATAAAGTCATACCGCCATGTTCTGCATGCCACGGTCAGCCCCATCCGGATGCCATGCATAAGCAAGTTCCTGAATGTGGTGGCTGCCATAGCACGGCTCATGATTTAAAGGCATAAAACGTAACCGTTCAGAAGTTCAGAGGTTCAGAGGTTCAAAGGTTGGTAAAGTTAACGAAAGAAAGATAACCCTGAACGGTGAACCCTGAACCTGTGAACGCCTATAAATTATGTTTATTCTGTAATCCTGTCAAAAGGTCTTTTTTGATAGTGAAGAACTATTACCATAAGAGAAATATTAATCAGTGGATAAGAGTGAATGATATGACTACTTCAAAAAGAAAAGCTGTTACAGTTATTATTGTTGGAATAATGGTTATGGCGTGGACTTTTTCTGTAGAAGCTGCCCAGCCGGTCGAAGAGTCGAAGAAGGTGTCGCCTTATGAAATGGAAATAAAGCCTCTTACGACCGCCGAGTGTGGTCAGTGTCATTTCTCTATTTTTCAAACCATCAAAGAGGAAGGTGCCAGGCACCAGATCGATTGCGTCCGTTGTCACACTCAGTATCACGTGTATAATCCTCGAAAGCAAAATTATGACCAGATCATGCCTGAATGCATTTCCTGCCATGTGAGCGCCAGCGGCGGGCCGTTCCACGGCGAAAATGAAAGTCTCACTCCTTGTCTGGTCTGCCATGCTGATCCGCATAAGCCGTTGGTAATCCCTATGTCGGAAATTGAGGCATCCTGCGCCCTTTGTCACACGAAGGAGGGTCATGAAATAAAAAATTACCCGAGCAGGCATACCAGCGATGTAAGCTGTGCCGACTGCCACGCAGAAAAGCATGGATATATTCCTGAATGCAGCGCCTGTCATGATTCACACAGCCCCAAGGTCGAACTGGCCACAGCGGACTGCATGACCTGTCACCCGGTTCATAAGCCAACAAGTATATCGTATGATGTGGAGACATTATCCACGGTTTGCGCGGGCTGCCATGATGTAGCATACGATTTGCTGCAGAAAAAAGAAACCGGACATACATACGTCAAATGTTCCAAGTGCCATCCCTCTCACAAGGAAATCCCTCCGTGCAGCAGGTGCCATGGAGAACCTCATGCCAAGATGTTGATAGATACGACAAAGTGCGGTGACTGTCATAGCATTGCACATGATCTGGCTAAATAGGGGAGCAAAAAAAAGAACTATCACGAAAGCACGAAAGTACGAAAACACGAAATAAGGCCTCTGGAAATCAAGTTTTTAACATCCCTTTTCGTGTTTTCAATCTTTCGTGCTTTCGTGATTAATCGGGTCAAATATAGGCACGTAGCTCAGGGGGAGAGCGCTACCCTGACACGGTAGAAGTCGTTGGTTCAAATCCAATCGTGCCTACCACTAATCTCTGCCACAAAACCAGCCCAGATAGATCAAAACAAGTGACACGATAAACCACGCGGCTGATCCTATAACTATCTCGTTCCCATCGAAGTTCCGGAGCTTAAATATATATTCTCTTCCAAAAATTTTTTAACGCACGTATTTTCAATACCATAAGATTTCTCGCTTCGCTCGAAATGACAACTTCGGATAGTTTTCGTTCACACACTAAATAGATAATGAGGCGAGGAGAAGAATTATGAAAAGTTTCAGCGGGTTTGAAAAAGAAGCAGGCTTTTCAATCACCGACTTTGACCGCGCTCTTGTTGCCTCCGGCGGATGGGTGGAATACTTTCCGGATGTGGGGTTTTGGTATTAAACATGTTTAAATGGCTTAAAAGGCAACTGGACAAAATCGGGAGCCCGACTCTGGACTGGGTCCAGGTTGAGGTAACAACCCACTGCAATGGAGCCTGCATCTATTGTCCACATACCCTGATGAAAAACCGCTGGACAGGCAAACAGATGTCAATAGAGCTCTTTCGTAAATTGATCCCTTTTCTCAAATATACGGATATGGTTTACCTGCAGGGGTGGGGAGAACCTCTTCTTAACAACGATATCTTTGAAATGATCCGAATTTGCAAGGATCAAGGGAAGTGCGTCGGGTTTACTACAAACGGCATGCTTCTTACCGAAGATATCATCCGAAAATTGGTTGATTTGGAGTTGGACATCATCGGTATCAGTCTCGCAGGCACAACCGCAACAACCCATAACCGGATCCGCAAAGGAACCGACTTTAATAAACTCGTTTCCAACCTTGAACTGCTGTGCAAGATAAAAGCTGAAAGAAAAACCCATGTCCCGGCGGTGCATCTTGCCTATCTCATGCTCAGATCCAATTTCCATGAACTCAAGGAGATTCTTCCCCTTGCAAAAAGGGTGGGAGCAAAACAGATAGTAGCCAGTAACATGACTTTGATTATTGATCCGAAACTTTCTGCAGAAGCAATCTTCAACGATACAGAACAGATAGATTATTATAGCAGTATACTGAAGGAGATCAAAGACAAAGCAGCAGGTGAAAATATCATCTTTGACTATCACGGTCCCTGCCTTGACGATGCTTCTTTGCGCTGCCGCGAAAATATCCTTCACGCATGCGTCATCAATGTTGAAGGCGAAGTCGTCCCATGCGTTCTTATTGATCCGGTTCTCTGTGAAAATCGCGAACCCGGTGACCGTAATCCGCCATGTTACATCTTCAAGGGTCAATCTTTTCCAATAAGAGGAATTTCCTTTGGCAATATCTGGAACGAAAGTTTAACCCGTATCTGGAACAAGAAGGAATACTCCGAATTCAGAGAGTTTTTCAATCCAGATATAACGAGAAGCCCTGAGCAAATTCTGTCAGAAACGCCTCAATGCTGCATAACATGTTATAAGCGGCTGGGAGCGTAGGAAAAAACATCACAAAGATCCCGAATGTCCTCGAGGCGCAAAATTCATCGTGTTTTCCATGTGAATTTCCGCCTCGAAGAACTCCTCTATCTCGGTGTAATACAACGCACT
>DAOVDN010000143.1 GCA_030669465.1 Desulfobacterales bacterium
TTGACGAGTTCCGGTTAGCCTTATATGAAGAAAATCGTCTTATCTATCAACACGGTTTTGATAAGGAGCTTATGGCCTCCAACCGTTCTGTCCGCGCCACACGTGAGATCCATTTTCGCGGAAAAACCTGGCGCCTGGAATTGGAACCACTGAGGATAACCGCAAAGAATGGGTTGGCCGCTTATCTGGGGCTGGAAAATCCCACGCGCCTGATGTTTCTCTTCTTTGGTCTTATGCTCTCGACCGGTTTGTCCTTCCTCCTTTACTCCTTTATGCACAGAATGCAGATGTACCAGGTGGCCCGCGACCAGGCCCTCTATGAGGTAAATGAGCGAAAGAAGACCGAAAAGGAACGTGAAGTCTTGCTCAAAGAACTGTCCGATAAAAACGAAGAACTCGAAACCTTTGTATATTCTGTCTCTCATGATCTAAAGACCCCCATTGTTACCATTGAGGGTTTTATCGGCGCCATGCGAGAAGATTTTGGGGATCAGATATCAGAGGAGCAAGAAGAGTATATCAGGTATATGAGCGACGCAGTCCTGAATATGGAGGCCCTGATCAATGACCTGCTGGAATTCTCCCGTATCGGACGTACGACTGAAAAAAAGAGCAAATTCTGTTTTGCCGGTATTGTAAAAAAAGTCTTGAACCCGCTTCAACCTCAGATCCAGGCAAGGGGTATTGAGGTGGACATTCAGGAGGATCTTCCGGATATCTACGGTGAGAAAAAGCGGTTTACACAGGTTATGGAAAACCTGTTGACAAATGCCGTTAAATATATCGGAAAAGAGAACCCCTGCCCGTGTATTGATATTGGAGCTCAGGATCGCGACGGCCAAAAGGTGTTTTTTGTCCGCGATAACGGCATCGGTATTGAGGAGATCTACTTTGAAAAAATTTTTCAGGTCTTCCAACGACTCCCATCCGCAAAAAAGGCCGGAGAAGGAACCGGCATCGGACTTGCGATTGTAAAGCGGATTGTAGAACATCACGGGGGAAGTGTCTGGGTTACATCAAAACCTGGAGAGGGAAGCACTTTTTTCTTTACTATTAAAGACAAGGAGGCTTAAACATGGATTATGAACCTTCGAACATCCTGCTTGTAGAAGACGAGGAAGCTCACGCGCAACTGACCAGGCGGGCAATTCGAAAGGCCGGCAATGCAAACCGGATTGATGTTGTATATGACGGAGAAGAGGCGTTTGACTATCTCTTCAACGGCGGGAAATATGCTGATAAGTCTAAGTACCCATGCCCTGGCTTGATCCTGCTGGATATCAAGCTGCCGGGCATTGATGGAATAGAGGTTTTGCAAAAGATCAAGCAGGATCCGAATCTGAGGAAGATTCCTGTGATCATGCTCACCACGTCGGAGCGAGAAGAAGATATTGCCAAGTCTTATGATTATCATGCCAACAGCTACCTGACCAAACCGGTGGGGTTCAAGGAGTTTGAGGAAAAAATCGGGCAGATCGATTTTTACTGGATGATTCTCAACAGACCCCCTGTATTAGAAGAGTAAACATTTTTTAAAGAGCTCACGCGTATGGAAACATTTAGGCTTATAATCATTGAAGACGAGGAAGCTCATTTCAAACTCATGGAAAGGGCAATTGTCAAAAATTTCCCGCATGCTTCAGTGAGCCATTTCAAGGATGCAAATGCCTGTCTGAAAAAACTGGATGAGATAACCCCTGACATCATTATCACTGATTACCTCTTGCCTGGAATGAACGGGATAGAGTTTTTAAAAGTTCTAAAGCTCAAAAACAACCAAATTCCGGTCATCATGATTACTGGTCAGGGAGACGAAACTATTGCCGCAAACTCTATAAAACTTGGAGCCTGGGATTATATAGTAAAGTCTGCGGATTTCTTTGTCCTGCTTCCCACTGTAGTTGAAAAAGTTCTCCGCGAATGGGAGCTTAAAGAATCATTGCGAAAATCTGAAAGTCGGTTCCATGTTCTTTCGCAACAACTTATGAGAACACAAGAAATCGAACGGCGAAGACTCTCCTGCGATTTGCACGATCATCTGGCACAAGACCTTTCCACGCTTAAAATCGGAATTGATACCCTTATTAATAATCATACAGAGATTTCTGTTAAAATAAAACAAAAGGTTGCCGAACTCTCCGATATGGCACATAGAGCCATAATGGATGTACGTGAAATGGCTTATTGCCTGCGTCCGGCCGGTTTAGACAAGTTGGGGCTGGTGCAGACAGTTCTCCAATATTGTGAAGATTTTTCTGCAAAAAATAACATTAAGGTTGATTTTTTCTCGGTCGGAATAGATGAGTTAAAACTGGATTTTGATACAAAGATTGCTAGTTACCGCCTGATACAGGAAGGTCTGAACAATATAAAGAAACATGCTGATGCAACCCATGCCGCTATCAGACTGATTGCATCTTTTCCAAATATTATTCTTCGTATAGAAGATAACGGTAAGGGGTTTAATATACAAAAATATTCGGATTCAGCAATTAATGAAAAACATATGGGACTCCTGAGTATGGAAGAGAGGGTGGGCTTTCTTAATGGAATAATGAAAATCGAATCCCGTCTCAATCAAGGCACAAAAATTTTAATTGAAATTCCTATGGAAATAAACAGTGACTAAAAAGAAAACCGTCTTGATAGTTGATGATCATCCCCTTTTCAGGGAAGGCCTTAAGTCTCTTATAGGGCGCCATGCCGGATTCGAAGTGGTTGGAGAAGCGGAAAACGGAAAACAGGGAATAAAGAAGGCCAAAAAACTCAAGCCGGATCTAATTGTAATGGATCTGTCTTTACCTGATCAAAGCGGCATCGATGTTACCCGCAAGATAAAGAGCGTTCTGCCGGAGACACGCATTATGATGCTGAGCATGCATTCCAAGATCGATTATATTACTGAGGCATTTCGAGCCGGTGCAACAGGATACGTTGTCAAGGAATCAGCTTCCGAAAGGCTTGTTGAGTGCCTGGAGGCCGTATCAAAAGGTGAGTATTTTTTAGATACCTCCATTTCTCATAAGGTGGTCAAAAGCCTTGTGGAATCAGATAAAAAAGAAGCAAAGATCACGGATGCCGGCTACGATACCCTGACTCCCCGCGAGCAACAGGTCATGCGTCTGCTTGCCGATGGGCTTTCCACCAAAGATATTGCTAAAGAGCTTTTTATCAGCCCCAAGACCGTTGAAAATCACAGAACAAATATCATGAATAAGCTTGACCTTCACAGCACCATAGAACTGGTCCGGTATGCGGCAAGGCTTGGTCTGATCGACGTAGACCTCTGGAAAGGCTAACTTGAGAGTATAGGAATTTCCTTTTTTCGTAAAACAAATCAAGTAGTTATTGAAAAAATGGTGTTGAGATTTTAATTAAAAAGTGAACATCGAACACCCGCCTGCCATGCATCACAAACGATGGTGGCATGATCATTGTCACCAGGCCGAGATACCAGGACATTCTACCAGGACCACCCAAAGGCATTGCGGGCAGGTCGAACGTCCAACATCGAATGTTGAATGGGGAAAACGGCTGAAAAGAAACAGAAACAGATGTTGAATGTTCGGTATTGGGTGTTTGTTTTTCATTCGACGTTCGATGTTCGACGTTCGATGTTGGACGTTCATCTTTTAATATGTTCGATGTTCGACGTTCATCTTTTAAGCCCGCCCGTAGGGCGCTAAGTTCCTTGCCGGGATAAATTCCTGTCTCCTGGGGATTTCCCTCATAAAAATGAGCCCCTCCCTCTATTTACAAATCAGATAAATTCAGAGATAAATTCATCAAAGTCAAAATACCTTTGCTGTTTAATTTTCCCAGTATTTCCACGTCTCGGAATTTCTATAACCTATTGAAATTCCTGCACCTTTAGTCGAGTAGTTAAATAGTCGAGTGGTCGAGTGGTTGATTAGTCGAGTGGTTCAAGGACACTTATTTTCGAAAACTCAAGGATTTAACCAAAATCTAACACAATCGTTATTCTCTCCTAAACAGAATGGAAATATACATCGGAAGGTCATAAATTGCGTTTTTTTCGGTCAACTCGACGACTCGACCAATTGTGAGCGAAGCGAACTAAATGATAGCGACAAAGGAGCCACCGCTTGAAAAAGAATTTTCTGAACATAACGGAGCTGATCAGAAGTATTCAGCGTGCTGAAGGAAATGTTGATTGTTTCCGCAGGTCACAGGGAATTTGTGACCGGTTGGACTGCGCATGGCGCCGGGACTGCCTTGAAACGCAAGAACCGGTTTTCTTTGAGGAAGAC
>DAOVDN010000062.1 GCA_030669465.1 Desulfobacterales bacterium
TAAGCAGATATTTGTGGAATAGCGAAATCCTCATTCTGGAGCGAGGCAACCGCGTTGCCGGATTATCCGCCGACACGGTCGGCTTGCTCCAAAAGCGCAACAAATAATTCTCTTTTTGATCACATACCAGGGAACCATCCCAAGATTGAAGATTTGTGGGATCACTCAATCATCAATCGACAATCGACAATCGACAATCCCCAGTTCTTCCTGTACTATATCTGCTATCTGCCGGCAGTATCTGCTGGTTTCATCAATGGTCGGTCCTTCAACCATTATCCTGCAAAGAGGCTGCGTGCCTGAATAACGGACAAGTACCCTGCCCTTTTTGCCCAGGCTCGTTTCAACCGATTTGATTGCATCCTTAATGCCGGAAACGGTTTGAATATCGGGCTTGCTCTTTACCTCTACATTCAAAAGAACCTGTGGGAATACGGTCATAATTTTGCATAGCTCGGAGAGGGGCTCTTTCCGGCTTTTCATGGCTTCAATCAGTTTTAAAGCAGTAAGGATGCCATCTCCTGTTGTGTGGTGATCTAAAAAGATCATATGGCCTGAGTCTTCGCCCCCCAGAACCGCTCCGATTGATCTCATCTTTTCCAGAACGCAGCGATCACCGACTTTTGTAATAGCATGCCCTATGCCCATATTTTTTAAGGCAATCCCAAGCCCCATATTGCTCATGACTGTGCTGACTACCAGGTTGTTTTTAAGCATCCCATTTTGTTTCATTGCCTTTGCACAGATAGCAAGTATCTGGTCGCCGGTTATAACGTTTCCTTTTTCATCAACGGCAATAAGCCTGTCACCATCGCCATCAAAGGCAAGGCCGATATCGGCTCCTCTTTCCACAACCTTTTTTATCAGTGCCTCAGGATGCTGGGACCCGCAGTTTTCGTTTATGTTTTTTCCGTCAGGGTAAACAAAGAGCGATTCAACATCAGCCCCTAAATCGTCAAATAATTCAGGAGCAACTCTGTATGTTGCTCCATTTGAACAATCTATAACGATTCTCATCCCTTTAAAAGAACATGTCTTTCTTATTGTGCGCTTCAGGAAAGAAGCGTAATTTTTTTTCGCATCATCTATTTTATAAACTCTGCCGGGCTCGCGTACTGATCTGCTTATTGAAACGATATCTTCATTCAGTAAAAGCTGTTCAATCTCCTGCTCCTTTTCATCAGAGAGCTTGTACCCATCTCCTGTAAATATCTTGATTCCATTATCAAAAAAAGGGTTGTGGGATGCAGATATCATAATACCGGCGCCGGCACCTGTTGAAGATGTCACAAAAGCAACGCCCGGAGTGGAGAGTATTCCTGCAAGGTGTGCATTAACACCCATGGAACAAATTCCTGAAACCACAGCATATTCCAGCATATACCCGGATATGCGGGTATCTTTTCCGACAACTATTTCATTTCCTTTAAAAATGTATGCAACCGCTCTTCCGATATTTACGGCCATTTCAGACGTCATAGGATATTCATTGGCTATACCTCTTATTCCATCAGTGCCAAATAGTTTGCCCACGTTCCAATCCTTAACTTTAGTCACTTTTTGTTAAAAGAAGGTATAATCTTCAATATGTTAACGTTTATTTGATCAACGATTCCTTGAAGCCACATGGTTCCTGATTCCGCATCTTTGCTCTCAAGCCCTTTTATTACAGATATATAATCACTGCCCGACTCTTTGATGCAGGGATTTATCTTTTCCAGAAAGATATCCCTTAGACTCCGGTCACCTTCCTCGGTTCGCAGCTCTTTGAAAGATTCTTCCAATTCAGGCCATCTGCCATAAAGCTCATTTTTTTGGCAAAATTCCTTTAACCTTTTTATTCTTTCATCAATTGATAGCTTAAGTTTTTCTTTAAGGCCGTTTAGGAGGGCTTCCGGAAAATCATATGAAATAAACTGTGAGCGGACATGAATATACCACTGGTTGAGAGCTATAAGGTTTGCGATATAGATGACGTTATTTATTATCAACTTCTTTATATTGCTATACATTCCAGGAACAAACGGAATATTTCCGCCCTTCCCTCTTTCTTCAAAAACCAAACGTCCCGGCCTTAATTCATCCTTTCTGCATATTGTGCCGGCAGCCGTTACAGTACCAAATGCCAGGCGACACGGACCAACAAGACCGCCCTGCCCTCCAAGAAATATCGGTTTTCGGTTAAGCATTACCCCGTTTGGAACATCACCGATTAGCGATGGTGTGGCTTTGTCCTGATTCGGTGTATAGTTAAAATGGACGTATGAACTTCCAACCTCGCTGTGGTCTTTCCGGCTGGTTCCTCCGGACATAAAACAGTCACAAAAATTAATAAGACTGCCAAGAGTTACAAAAGGAAAGAGTATTGTCTGCTTCAAACCGACCGTGTGGGCAACATTTGATTCTTCTTCAAGTATTGTTCCCTCTCTTACATGGGAACCAGAACCAATTGTTACTTTTTTAAGAAAGACAGCCTCCCTGAAGAACCCTCCTTTAAGCTCGACCAGTGGTCCGACCTGACAGTTCTCAATGGTGACAGGCCCTTCATACCCCAACCTTGTGCCTTGAAGTATAAGGGTGGAACTTCCGAAGATCCTGCACCCTGAATGAATGACAACACCATCTCCGGAAATCCTTTCCGTAATAACATCATCACCAATCTCAACGCTGCCTGGATTGGGAATCTTAACGCCTTTTTTCAGCAGCCTCTCTATTTTTGAAATGCTCTGATTTTTCACTTAAGAAACCATTCAAAATTAATCACGAAAACACGAAAGTACGAAAACACGAAATAAAACCTGAAAATCAATCTACTAACATTCTTTTTCGTGTTTTCAATCTTTCGTGCTTTCGTGATAGTTCTTTTTAGTTTGCCAGGATTCTATCAAAATATTGAACGGTCTTTTTCAAACCCTGATCCAGTTTAACGACCGGCTGCCACTTTAGTCTCTTTTTAGCCAGGCTGATCTCCGGCCGGCGCTGCAGCGGATCATCCTGAGGCAGCGGCTTAAAAACAATCTTTGATTTTGATCCTGTTATATCGAGGATTTTTTCGGCCAGTTCAAGGATTGTAAATTCATCAGGGTTTCCTAAGTTTACCGGACCTGTGAAATCATCCGGCCCGTTCATCATCCGGATCAGACCTTCTATTAAATCGTCCACATAGCAGAAAGACCTGGTTTGCGATCCATCACCAAAGACCGTTATATCCTCATTTGTAAGAGCCTGCATAATAAAGTTGCTGACAACACGGCCGTCATTCGGGTGCATTCGCGGGCCGTATGTATTGAATATTCTGGCAACTTTGATTTTCAGACCGTGCTGACGATGGTAGTCAAAAAAAAGCGTTTCAGCACACCTTTTCCCCTCATCATAGCATGACCTTGGCCCGATAGGATTTACTCTACCCCAGTAACTTTCAGGCTGAGGGTGAACTTCAGGGTCACCGTAAACTTCGCTTGTCGATGCCTGCAGGATTTTAGCCTTTACCCGTTTGGCCAGTCCCAGCATGTTGATGGCGCCGTGCACGCTTGTCTTCGTAGTCTGAACGGGATCGAACTGATAATGAACCGGCGAGGCAGGACAGGCTAAATTATAAATTTCGTCCACCTCCAGATAGAGCGGAAAGGTTATATCATGACGAATAAATTCGAAATTCGGTTTATTAAGAAGATCGGCAATATTTTGCCTGGTGCCTGTAAAGCAGTTGTCCACGCATAACACCTCACAACCTTCGGAAACAAGGCGATCGCAAAGATGAGAACCCAAAAAACCGGCGCCGCCGGTGATTAAGATACGTTTAATCCTATGATATTTCATGAGCATTCCTTTTTTTGCCACAGATACAGACTGAGACCTTTGCATAACTGCCATTTTGAGCGCTGATGCTTCACTTCGTGTCCGTGATGCGGCGTCAGGCTTCAGATTTTGGCACGGAGTGAAGCTTTAGCGCTATCCTCAAAATACTCAATGTATTCCTCCAGTTAAAATCTTCGCCTTCCTTGCCTGACAAAAAAATGTCGCGTTCTGCAAAGGTTTCAGATTGATATAGATATTTTGTAATATGTTAGCATTATGCAATAAACTATCTATAGTGTTCACAAAAAACATTTTGGGGCTCAACATAGTCTTGAGGTGAGAAATAACTGGTTGGAACTTGCGAATAAGCTCAAAGCTGAAAAGCTGAAAGTAGGAGACCCAGGTTTCGCGCTTTCAGCTTTCAGCCTCTACAATTCAAAACAGACCTCGATTTCATCAAGGCCTTGCTTTACCCCAAAAACTTTTTCTTAAAAGGTATATAAGGGATAAGGAAGGGATAGGAATTTGCTTTTTTTGGAGCAAGGTATGGCAGAAAACCGGTTGTGTGTCAAGCGGCAAGTTGGCACTTCATGTTGTGGAAGGTTGCGAATGATGCAGGCCGCTATATTCCATCCTTAGTCGTATGGCAGATAAAGCAGCCAGTTCCAGCGCCCGCACCTGTTGTACCAGCTTCAATGACCCCTCCATCATCGGGATCATAAGCCCAGCGCAGGATGTCTTTGTAAGGTGTACCATGTGGCCGGTGGCAGGAAAGACAAAAGACCTGGTCAGTACCCGGAGTAACAGTACTTGAAGGTTCGGTGTAACCCGTTAAAACAGGCCGAGCTACAGGCGCCTCGGGATTATAGGGACCTTTAGTAGAACCACCATCTTGCGTGTTATAAAGATAGTACTCCTTATCTGTATCCGCTGGCAGGGCATAATTATTGGGGTGTCTTAGCCATGGGCTTGATGTCCCGACAAAGTCGGTATCGTGAAACTTCTGATGACAGCCGGCGCAGTAATCGGACATTGACTTGTCCACGCCGTGTCCGCCACTCGATGTAAGAACCCCTCCTTTGTATTCATTATGCTTTAACTCATCTTTAGTTTGTTCCCAGTCGAGCTCCTCGAGCCCCTCTACTCCGCCGGCACCGTCGTGGAAATAGGAACCGGGATCTAGAAATCTATACCAACCGCCTGTTTCACCAACTATGGGTGTTGAATCGTCAGCATGATGGGCCGGCATGTGACAACTCGTACAGTCGTCTATCTTCCGGTGGCAGCCACCACAGGTTGGATCATCCGCTGACAACGGTATGCCTGGAGCTTTGGTTAACTCATCAGACGGCATATCTGGTATGGACAGCACATTGTGGCCGTATTCCATGCCATTGGTTATGACCCAGTAAAAATTCCCGCCTGCAAGCTCTTTTACCGGCGGCACCGTATTATAGACCACCGGAATTCTTGATGAACCGAGGACCTTGATGGTGTCACTGGTTGTATTAGAGTGACAGCCCACGCAACTCCCCCTCGTCAATGCATTATTCGGCCCGGTCTCACCTCCAAAAGTGGCCATGTCAGCGCCGCCCTGGCTGTTATGCATTGTATGGCAATTTACGCATTCGCCGGTGACCTTGGCTAAAATTGGACTTGAACCTAGGAGTATATAGAAAATAGTGAATAAGAAAAGAAGAGTTAAAACAAGAAAGGACCTAATCACTTCCTTTGACATGTGCTTCCCAATCATGGTGGGCCTCCTAAAAACAGGTGCTGTCAAGCGCCTAATAGTGATAGAGGGATAAGAAATAGGAATTTGCTTTTTTTGAAGCAAAATATGGCAAAAAACGGGTTGTGTGTCAAGCCAGCAATTCTAATTTTGAAGAATAACACCCCCCTGCCCCCCTCAAGGGGGGAATCCTTTATGTTAAATTCCCCCTTTGAAGGCCTGCCTGTGCGTGTCCGCACGCAGACAGGGGGGTAAGGGGGATGTAACGCACAATTGTAAAAGAAAAATGCCATAATTAGAATTGCTGATTCTATTTTTTGTGCATTTTGCGCCTTTTTGCGGCTATATCAGGATTGGCTTGTCATCTGTAAATCGTAGAAAGAGCTGCAAAGGATATGCCACACAGCTATTAATTAAATCAACTGATTGATTTTATGGCTTTTTGGAACTGCAGCAACATTGCTGCAGAGGATGTTTGTGAAGGGATTTTCATACAGGGAAACGAGGATGAAATTAGACTAAGATGCTTAACCTTTTGCATATTCTACATTTTTATGAGTAGGGTATTTCATACACTTTGATAGGTACAGGTCGCACTGTAAATTCTATTTCAGCAATTCTAATTTTGAAGAATAACACCCCCTGCCCCCCTGTCTTTGTGCCATATGACATACCTTTCAAAAATATACAAGATATGGCATATGGCACAAATGAGATAGTGACATATGGTATGCGAAGTTTGCCATATGGCATTATCTCAAGGGGGAATCCTTTATGTTAAATTCCCCCTTTGAAGGGAGATAAGGCCTGCCCGCCATCGCTCTTGCCCAAAGGAGGCGGTCAGCACCGCTCAAGGCGTTCGCTCAGGCGAGGCGGGCGGGGGGATGTAACGCACAATTGTAAAAGAAAAATGCCATAATTAGAATTGCTGGTGTCAAGCAGTAAATTGGCACTGCCTATACTTTTCTCTTGACAAATAGAAACCCGGCGCAATTATTATAGCACTTATAAA
>DAOVDN010000113.1 GCA_030669465.1 Desulfobacterales bacterium
TGCAAAGGTCTTGCCGGCTGCGGGTATGAATTTGTCAGGCCGCCTGGCGCTTTTTATCTTTTTCCCAAAACCCCTATTCCTGATGATGTAAAATTTGTGCGAGCGCTTCAGGAGGAACTGATCCTTGTTGTGCCAGGCAGCGGTTTTGGCGGACCAGGTCATTTCAGAATCGCCTTTTGTGTGGATGACAAGACCATTATAAATTCTATTCCCGGGTTTAAAAGAGTAATGGAAAAGTTCAACCCATAAAGAACTATCACGAAAACACGAAAGTACGAAAACACGAAAACAAAAATTTGAAAACTCATTTTTTTTATCTATGTCCGGATATTCCATATTTTGGGGCAAGGCAACTAAGTTGCTGTTTTCCATATTCTGGAGCAAGGCAACCGTGTTGCCGTTTTTTCCGCCGACACGGTCGGCTCGCTCCATGGTTAGTAATTTAATTTCCAGGTCTTATTTCGTACTTTCGTGTTTTCGTGATTAATTTTCAGTAGTTTTTTAATTACAAAAGGAAAACCGATAATGGGAATTGTAAAAGATAAAATAAAGGATCTAAAAGAGCGGGAAGCAAAAATTTTGCAGATGGGCGGGGAGAAAGCTGTTGCCAGGCAGCGAGAGAAGGGAAAGCTGACCGCCAGGCAGCGGTTGAATCTTTTGTTTGATCCTGGAACATTCCGGGAAATCGACATGTTTGTCAAGCACAGGTGTGTGAATTTCGGCATGGAAAAAATCGAAATTCCGTCCGACGGCGTAATAACAGGTCATGGCCTTGTGGACGGAAGGCCCCTCTTTGCCTTTTCACAGGATTTTACATCCAGAGCCGGAAGTCTTGGTGAAATGCATGCAAAGAAGATCTGCAAGGTTATGGACCTGGCGCTCAAGGCAGGAGTCCCTTTTGTCGGCATTAACGATTCAGGAGGCGCAAGGATACAGGAGGGTGTTGACGCCCTTTCAGGATATGGTGAGATTTTTTTTCGCAATTCAGCCTGTTCAGGCGTGATTCCACAGATTTCAGCGATAATGGGGCCGACCGCGGGCGGCGCTGTCTATTCCCCTGCCATGACAGACTATGTTTTTATGGTAAAAAAGAGCAGTTACATGTTTATCACCGGTCCGGAGGTTGTCAAGTCTGTGACAGGAGAGGAGATATCCTTTGAGGATCTTGGCGGGGCCATGGCGCACAGTGAAAAGAGCGGGGTTGCTCATTTTGCCTGCGAAAGCGATAAAGATGCCATAAACCGGATAAAAAGACTTCTTTCTTATCTACCATCAAACAACATGGAAGATCCGCCTCTGGTTGATACAGGAGACGGTCCGGTGCGAGTCGACCCGACACTTGACGCAATTATTCCTGACAGTCCGAACCAATCATACGATATGAAGGAAGTAATCCGCTCAATTGTTGACAATGGTGAATTTTTTGAGCCTCATGAGCATTATGCTCCAAACATAATTGTATGTTTTGCCAGGCTTAACGGGAGAAGCATAGGCATTATTGCAAATCAGCCTATGAACATGGCAGGATGTCTTGATATTAATGCCTCAGACAAGGCCACCAGGTTTATACGTTTCTGCGATGCCTTTAATATCCCGATTCTTACCATAGCGGATGTGCCGGGCTATCTTCCAGGAAGCCAGCAGGAATGGAGCGGAATTATCCGTCACGGAGCAAAACTTCTCTGGTGTTATTCAGAGGCAACTGTTCCGAAGATACTTCTCATCACCCGTAAGGACTATGGAGGGTCTTATATTGCAATGTCTTCAAGACACCTGGGCGCCGACATGGCTTTTGCGTGGCCCAGCGCCGAAATTGCGGTAATGGGAGCAGCCGGCGCGGCTAATATTATTCATCGAAGAGAGATTAAAGGAGCCGACGATCCTGCTGCAAAGCGGAAAGAGAAGATAGAAGAATATGAAAATCTCTTTTCAAACCCCTACTGTGCTGCAAGCAGGGGCTATATTGATGCCGTGATTGCGCCGATCAATACAAGGCCGCGTCTGATCGAGGCGCTTGAAATTATGTGCAGCAAACGTGAAACCAGGCCTCCAAAGAAACATGGGAATATTCCCTTGTAATTAGTCGAGTGGGGAATTAGTCGAGTGGTCGAGTGGGAAAATGAAAAACAAAAAGAAAATGGTAGCCGCAATATCTGCGGTGATGAATTATATCAAGACAGAGGAAGAGATTATATCTGCGCAGTCCGTGTCTCCGGTTGAGCAATTTCCGCCTGCCCAGGTTTCGTTTAAACTGTGGAGCATAAGCGGCAGGCAAGCGCAGATGCAGACGCGCAACCTGATGCAGATGAAAGCCTTTCATGGAGCAAGGAGAACCATAAGATGAGCGATCATGATCAACTAAAAATAACTACCATGGATTACAGCAAAAACAGACCGGCAGCGGAAAATCCGGTTAAAGTAATGGATTTAACCTTTCGAGACGGCCAGCAGTCTTTGTTTGCCACAAGAGGGCGGACTGAAGATATGATTCCTGTTGCGGAAATGATGGATGAAGTCGGCTTCTGGGCATTGGAAACATGGGGCGGCGCTACCTTTGATGCCATGCACCGCTTTTTGAATGAGGATCCATGGGAGAGGATCAGGACTTTAAAAAGATATATCAAAAAAACACCATTTTCCATGCTCCTCAGGGGGCAGAACCTGGTGGGGTACAGAAATTATGCTGATGATGTTGCCCATGCTTTTGTAGATAGAGCTGCTGCAAATGGCATTGATATATTCAGAGTATTTGACGCATTAAACGACTTTCGCAACTTTGAAACAGTTGTTCCTGTTATCAAGAAATGCGAAAAACATTTTCAGGGGAGTATCTGTTATTCAATGACTGAGCAGCGGATGGGCGGAGATGTATACAACCTTGAATATTATGTAAGCAAGGCAAAAGATCTGGAAAAGATGGGGGCGGACTCTGTCTGTATCAAGGATATGGCGGGCATGCTTGCTCCATATGATGCATATGCTCTTGTCAAGGCATTGAAGGAGGTGATCTCCGTTCCTGTTCATCTTCACAGCCACTTTACCTCGGGCATGGCCACCATGTCCCAGTTGAAGGCGATTGAGGCCGGCGTTGATATTGTCGGCACATGTATGACTCCTTACGCGTACCGCACCTCGCATCCTGCAATTGAACCTCTTGTTATAACGCTTCTCGGAACAAACAGAGACACTGGTTTTGATATTAAACTCCTGGCCGAGATCGATGAAATTCTTGAAAAGGATATTCTTCCCAAATACAGACATCTGCTCAATGATAGAAGAGTGTCAATAACCAGCACCAATGTTCTTCTCCATCAGACTCCGGGAGGCATGATTTCCAACCTGGTCAACCAGTTGCGGGAAATGGATGCCCTTGATAAGATAGATCAGATATATGCCGAACTTCCAAGGGTAAGGAAAGAGCTCGGCCAGGTCCCTCTTGTCACGCCTACTAGCCAGATAATAGGCACCCAGACCGTAAACAATGTTCTTTTTGATGACGAAAATGAGCGGTACAAGATGATTACAGGCCAGGTAAAAGACCTTTGCTATGGTTTGTACGGCAAGACACCTGTTCCGATTAATCCTGATTGGCAGAAAAAAGCTCTCAAAGGCTATTCAAGGGGAGAAGAACCGATTACCTGCAGACCTGCCGAGGTTTTAGAGGCGGAGCTGGAAAAGGCCAGAGAGGATGTAAAGGGCCTTGCTGTGGATCTGGATGATGTTCTTACATACACTCTTTATCCTGTTACAGGGAAAAGGTTTTTGAAATGGAAATATGGCAAGGAGGAGCCTCCTGCGGAGGTCAAGCCAAGAACAATGGCCGATGTTAAGGCTGAGCAGGATCTTATTAAAAAGGTCCTTGCCGGAAAGCTTGTTGGAAAGCCGGAAAAAGAGGCTCCTCCCAAGGGTAAAGGTCTGCGCAGGTTCAAGGTGTTTGTTGATGATGAGTACTTTGAGGTTGGAGTGGAAGACAAGGGTATATTTGTTGATGGTGAGTATTTTAAGGTTGGAGTGGAAGACAAGGGTGGTTCGGCGCCGATAGCGGCCGCAGCTCCGGCGCCGCCTAAACCGCCGATACCGGAAGCTCCTGCGCCGGTTAAAAAATCTGCGTCTGCCTCCAGGGCGCAGGGTGACGGCGCCCCTCTTTCGGCTCCGATGCCCGGTATGATAATAAGCTATGAAAAAGGGATAGGAGATGCTGTAAAGAAAGGAGAAACAATTGTTATCCTGGAGGCCATGAAAATGGAGAATGCCCTTCCGTCTCCTGCAAGCGGCACAATCAAATCTATTAATTTCAGCGCCGGCGATTCTGTTGCAAAGGGTGATGTGCTTTGCGTTATTGAGTAAGCAGGCTATTTTCACCACAGAGCACACAGAGACCATAGAGGAATAGATAAATAAAAAACAAATGTGATACTTTGATGGTTTCGTAAAAAGTCGGAGAATACCGTTTTCCGTCATTCCGGCGAAAGCCGGACACGTAGTGAAGCATTAGCGCTATCCAGTTCTTTCAAGTCCGCCAGAGTGCGTTGGCGGACAGACCATCTGGACTCCGGTTTTCACCGGAGTGACGACTTTTTACAAGATCATCATACTTTAGCTTTTTGAAAACATTACTGCTTGAAATCGATTTGTTTCAAAGGGCTAAATTAATACAAACAAAAAATTTACTCTGTGTACTTTGTGGTCTCTGTGGTAAATATTTACCAAAAGATGGGGTGATGATAATGAATATTAGAAAAGCGATTTTTGCCGGAAGCTGGTATCCTGACAGCGCCAGTGAGTGTGAAAAAGAGATTAACCATTTTCTTAAAGAAATAAAGGTTAAGGATTCTTTAAAAGGGAAGGGGATCGGAGGGATTGTGCCCCATGCAGGGTGGTACTTTTCAGGCAGTATTGCCTGCAATGTAATCAATTGCCTCAAAGATGAAAAGCCAACAGATGTTGTGATTATTTTTGGTATGCATCTT
>DAOVDN010000024.1 GCA_030669465.1 Desulfobacterales bacterium
TCACGACTTGAAAGATAATAAACCTTGGGATTGGTCCCAAGCCTTTCAAGCAAGCGGAATGCATTTGGATTCTTCGGACGTCCGCCATGCTTGGGGTCTGGTTGTGCCAATTTGTATACTGCATGATTGGGATTGTTCAAGTCACCGAATGTAATAGCGCCGGCAGGACATGCCTGTGTGCATGAAGTCTGATATTCATCCTCTTCCAGCTCACGTCGTCCTTCGACATATGCCTTGTCCATTGCCATCTGATATCTGTGGAAGCAGAAGCTGCATTTTTCAACCACGCCTCTCATGCGGGGCGAAACATTTGGACTTAAGTATTTCTCCATACCTTCCGGCCAGACCGGATCCCACCAGTTAAAATAGCGGGCATGATACGGGCAGGCAGCCATACAATACCTGCATCCAAAACAGCGGGTATAAATCTGGCTGACAATCCCTGTTTCGTGGCTGTAGTCCGTAGCGGTTGCCGGACAAACAGATACACATGGCGCATGACCATGGTGACCTTCGCAGTGCATGCATGGTCTCGGAAGATAGCAAACATCGGCTTCGGGAAATGGTTTCCCGTTTGTCAGCTTATAGACACGCATCCATGTGATACTGTCGAGTTTGTTTGTTTCATCCTCCCTAAACGGCACATTGTTCTCAGACATACAGGCCACCATACAGGCTCCACACCCGGTACACTTATCCAGGTCTATGACCATCCCATACTTTTTGGCTTTTTTGTGTTTGCCTTCTTCTTTCATCAAAACCTCATATTTTAAACTTTGGTCAGCCTGGCCCTTATTCCCCAGGCTGCATCAAAACCGGAAGCAGGATCTTCAACCGGGCCGATAAGCTCGTTAAAATTAATACCCTTGCCCGCCAAATACTTGTCATAGGCTGTATGGCCCAGTCCCCTGGGCAGCGCCACTATGCCAGGCATAATTCCATCGAAAAGATGTACTTTAACCTTTGCCTTACCTCTTGGAGTACGTATAATTGCGCTCCTGCCCTCAGTCAGGCCTATTTCTCCGGCTGTCTTTGGATTAACCTCAACAAAAACATCATTGCCTTTAAGAACCGTATCCTCAACAGTCTTTGTAACAAAGGGTGGATTGCCTATGAAACCGTTTGCAAGCCTCATGGAATCATATGGTATGAGTATAAGGGGATATGAAATATCACTCCCTTCAATAGTTACAGGGCTAAAACTGGGGAATGATTTGAGAGCCGTGGGAACAAACTCGAATTTATTGGAAGGTGTATGAAATGCCTCTTCCCAGGCCGGGGCTTTGAAATCCGTATCTGACCAGAATCCATCTTCAACGAGGGTTTCCCACTTACCACCTAATGTTTCTTCAAGACATGCCTCATAGTTGTCCCATGGGAAAGCATCTGCTATCCTGCCTCCCAATGCTTTGGCTATGAGAATAATCACATCGCCAACATGTTTTGTGTTAAATGCAGGTTTTACCACCGGTCTTGAAAGGCCTATAACAGGTTTCTGCAGCCCGGCCGGCATCGGCACATCTTCATACCGTTCAAGGAAAACATGGTTAGGAAGAATAAGATCAGCATTTTTAGCGGTTTCATCCATGTAAGAAGAAAAACTTACCACAAACGGTATCTTGTTAAATGCCTCTTTCACAGCCTTGCTGTCAGGAATTGTATATAAGGGATTGGTGCCTGCAACAAATAGAGCATTTATCGGATATTCTTCTTCTGAATTAATAACACCGGAAAATCGATTTAACAGATATCTCGCATGCGGATACGTTTCACTCCCAGCGCCATCTATACGCTCTTTTTGCATGCCGGCTGCAGCCACGCTGTCCATTTCCACTTCAGGCCATCTGATATAATCAGGCTCAGGAACAGCCCATACACCGCCCTTATTATTTATATTGCCTACAAGTGCGTTCAGAGCATGTACTGCTATAAATTCATCAAGACTTCCCGACGTCCTTCCCTGGCCGCGACCGCAAACCGCCAGAGGTTTTGAAGCGCCGGCAAAGTCTCTAGCTAAAGAAATTAAAGTAGAATTATCAATTCCTGTTATCTGTGCAACATTATCCGGAGCATACTCATCAAGTACGAGCTGCTTGAATTTATCAAAACCGGAAGAATAATTATTGACAAAATCATTGTCGTACAGTGATTCTTTAATAATCACATGCGCAAGTCCCATGGCCAAAACAGGTTCCGTACCAGGATTTATTGGTATCCATTTATCTGATTTAGCGGCTGTATTTGAAAGACGCGACTCAATCTGCACCACCTTCGCACCACCGGCTTTCCAGTTGCTGTTAGCCTTAAACATGCGCACAGGCGATCCCCAGCCGTCTATTAACCCGCTCCCAAAGCTCAAGACAAAATCAGCATGTTCAACATCAAATCCAGCCGAAGCCTGAACTCCATGCATAAGGTGAATTGCCAGTTCATAGGAATCCTGAATCGAAGATGTACGTATAAAATTTGGTGATCCGTATACTGTAAGGAGCCTGCCGAACAGGTAAGGCACTGTCCCCTGATCCGAATCCAGAATAGAGCAAACAGTGTGTGACTCGCCTTTTGATCTCAGCTCGCCGAGCCTCGCTACAACCTCTGAAACAGCTTCATTCCAGGAGATCTCCTGCCACTTTTCTTCACCTCTTTTTCCAACCCTTTTCAAGGGAGCTTTGATACGTGTGGGGCCATAGAGCAGTTGAAGAGCGGATAGACCTAGAACGCATACTCCACCGTCATTTACCGGGTGCCCCTTCATCCCCTCTATCTTAACAGCCCGGTCATCAATCTTGCGGACAGTGATACCGCAACCACCGGGACAAAGAGTGCAGACAGAATTTACATGACTTACTTCGCCATCTGCCGGAACAGGAGTCCACGGCCAATTTTGCGACCATATAGAGCTATCATCCATCGACTTCCAAATTAATGGTGAAAAAGCCGCGCCTGCCGCTCCACCAATTATAAATGACAAGAAACTTCTTCTGCCTATTTTCATAAGATTCTACCCCTCTAAACATAGCTGATAAGCTGATTGTCTCATGCGTCGTTTTACATAGCCTATTTACTTATGGCATACGAAACACGCATCCTTTCCCGTCTGAACTCTTACCTGAGAGCCAAAATCTTTTTCGTAAGGCAGCGGTGCCCAGTTTAAGGGCCATGGTAGTCTCTCAAGGCTTGTTTTATCATAGCCGATCTTGTTTTTTGCGTGACATTCAGCACAATCATCCATTTTCATCCGGTCCCACGTGTTCTTCTTTAAACCCGCTGAGCTCTTTCCCCATATATCCCGGCTGTAGCCTGTAATCCGATTCTCCTCATAAACCCTTGAATGTGTGGACTCGCCGATATGCCCGTGACACGTAACGCAATCTATTGCTCCCATCTTGACATGAGCTGCATGAGAAAAAAATACACAGTCAGGCTGCTTTGAATAGATCAGCCATGGAACTTCTCTTTCATTTGCAACAAATTCCTCGACAAACTTGATCTCGTTAGGATCTTCTCCCTGAACTTCTTCATGACAATCAATGCACTGGGCAAGTTTTGGAACCCCTGAAAATGTTCCGTCTTCACGAAAATAATGGCAGCTTTCACACCCTTCCTCAACGGCCTCAACATGAAGAACATGGTTAAAATCTATCGGCTGTTCTTTTTGTGAGTAGAGAAGCTTTGGAAAAATTACCCATCCCAGAACAAGACTTGCGGCAAGTCCTAAAATGAAAAACAGAATAATGAATCCGCCGGATCTGCCCTCTTTGCCTTTCTCTTCAATTGATCTGCTCATGGAAACCCCGTCAAGCTTTAGTTGGTGATTTAAGACCTTTATATGGGTCGCTCAAAATGAGTCTTTCAAAGGTCTCGCGGTAGGAAAAAATAAATTTCCAGACCTGTATCTATAAATTTTATTTTTGTCAAGAAAAATTATTGGATTAAACAGCATCCGTTAAGAATGCGGTCGAAATAAGTTCCATATTATCCCTGCCCGTAGCTATGCAACCCGGGCAGTAAATTCACCCCGAAATATGTAAAAAGAACGGCCATAAAACCAATGATGGAAAGATAAGCAATCCGCCTGCCATGCCAGCCCCTCATCATCCTGGCATGCAGTAAGGCCGCATAGATAAACCAGGTAATCAAAGACCATGTCTCTTTAGGATCCCATGACCAGTAACTCCCCCAGGCTGAATTGGCCCAGACAGCGCCGGTTATTATTCCGATAGTCAGAAACAGAAAACCAAACATTATGGTTTGATGCGTCAACTCGTCCAGAACATTAGACCCCGGGAAATGAGCAAGCAAACCGCCTTTGCCTTCTTTCCTCCCTCGCTTAAAAAGATACATCAAGCTTATACCAAAACCTATTGCAAAGGCAGCATATCCCAAAAAACAGGTAATAACGTGGGCAATCAGCCAATTACTTTTCAATGCCGGGATAAGAGGCTGGATACGATCGCTTACATTGGGAGAAAGTGAAGCATAAGACATAGCTAAAAATGCAATGGGAGTAGCAAATGCTCCTAGAATACGATTTCCGTAACTGCGCTCTATTACAAGATAAAGAACAACAATTGTCCAGGAAAAAAATACCAGAGATTCGTACATGTTTGAAAGCGGTGCATGACCGATGCCAAGTCTGTACGATTCCACCCATCGCATGATAATACCGGTGCTATTGGCGGCAACACCTATTATCGATATCCATGTGGCCAGTCTGCCAGGCAGCGATTTTTTAAAAACCCAGGATACGATATACAAAAATGCCGCCAGGCCATAAACAAATGTTGTAATTGATAACAAATATGAACTGTTCATAATTTCCGTCCTTAAGTAACCCCTAATTCTTATTTTGGGGATTGATTCCAACTAAAGTGCCTTGTATCAACACCTTTTGCAAGTTTTAGCTATTAGCTTTCAGCTTTGAGCTTTGAGCTTTCAGCTTTGAGCTTTCAGCTTTGAGCTTTCAGCTTTCAGCTTTGAGCTTTCAGCTTTCAGCTTTCAGCTTTGAGCTTTGAGCTTTTTTTGCTTTCAGCTTTGAGCTTTGAGCTTTCAGCTTTTACTACAACCCGGCCAGGCTTTGCGAAAGCTTCTTTATCCTGGCTTGCATTCCCATTTTATTTTTGTTTGCTTTGCCTGCAACCATAACCATGCTTTTCTTTCCTTTTTTACTTACTTCAATACAAATTCTCTGATGAGACATGAAAAAAGTTATGAAACACCCGATAATCATCACAACAAATCCTGCATAAACAACCAAGACTCCGGGATCCTTTGTCACCTGCAAACCGGTATAATAACGATGATCGTAATCTGCCACAGAAACAGCCGGATTACCCCTTCTCATCTTGTCAAAACTCGGATAACGCAAAGGCAGTATTATATTGATCGGGTTTCCGTTAGCTGGAGTAAGAACTCCGATAAATGTTTCTCCAAGGTTATGGCCTCTGAAATTATAGGACTTTCTGTAATCTCTGATAACGAACTTTCCCATACCTTCAGGGATATCAAACTGCTGCCCGACAATTGCCTTTTTCTTATACTCCATACCAGTTTTTTTGTCTGTAAAATTCAAAGTTACTTCCTTTGGCGGAAGCATGCCATAACTGGCCTGGAAGATATTTATCCCCTTGTAACGTATAGGATGATTCACGATAATGCTCTTTTTTAAAACAGGTTTGTCCTGTTCAAGAATTGCTAAGCCGGAGCGGTATTCCTTAGGCGCCCCGGAATCGTAAAAGCTTACGCTAAAATTATCACACCGGATCTTAAAATCAAGATTATGAACTTTTCCGGTTTTTCTCAATCTGATGCTGTTTACCGCTTCACCTTCCGGGATATTGACAAATCCTTCAAAACCAAAAAATGAACCCATCAGACCGCCGATTAACAAAAATATGATGCTAACATGTACAGTATAAACGCCAAGACGGGTCCAGCGCCCTTTTTCAGCAAAGATGCACAACCCATTCTCTGTCTGTTCGACCCTGCTATATCCAAAACTTTTGGAAACAACCGGCTCATAAATCTTTCTAAGGTCTTCGGACAACCGGTTGTCGGTAAATTCTTTTTTGTTTTTATTAGAAAGACTTCTGAACCTTGAAACATTAAATGGCGGAACTTTGACAAAGAGTATCTTCCTGGTAGCGGAAAACCTGTTTAGAGAGCAAACAACAACATTTATGGTCAGCATAAAAAGCAAGAACTGAAACCACCAGGAATGGTACATATCAAAAATGTCAAGAACTGAGAAAACTCTGTAAAGAAATTCCCCATATTCACGAAAGTATGCGGCAGAGCTTTCGTTCTGTGGTACAACCGTTCCAACAATAGAAGTGACGGCAAGCGACAGCAAAATAACTATGGTAAGCCTTACAGACGTAAAAAATTTCCATAATCTGCTCAAAAAACCAGCAGATCTTTTTTCCTTCTCCATTATTTATCCTTATCCTTTCTTGATCAAATTGAATACATAACTCACAGAAATTTGAAAACTCATTTTTTTATCTACGTCCGGACATTCCATATTCTGGAGCAAGGCAACCGTGTTGCCGTTTTTTCTCCATAGTCACTGTAACTAAAGGCCGGTTTCCAAATTTTTGACTCTATCAAAACATTTTCATTAAAGCAACAGAGCTGATCGTTTTCAGTCAACTACTCGACCACTCGATTACTCAACTACTCAACTACTCGACCACTCGACCAATTGCGGCCTCCGGCCCGTAGGGGTACGGGCCTACGCCCTGGAGGGAGCAAAGCGGAGCTAAGTTCCAAAAAGGGGCATATTGCTCTCCGGCAGTATTCCTCGATCTCTTGCCATGGCAAAGAATCTGTTAATGGCTTCTTCTCCTTCATCGCCTGCATCCAGCGTAAATTCATTAACATAAAGATCTATGTGTTGACGGATTACAGCAGACGTCATCTCCTGGGCATGTCTTTTTACATAATCATCTGCTTTGGTTCGATTGTTAAAAGCATATATCACACTTTTCCGTATAGCTCTTTCTACCTTTCTTGTGATTTCAGGATTTATATCTCTTCGTATGGCAATGCCTCCCAAAGGAACAGGAAGTGATGTCTTCTGTTCCCACCACTCTCCAAGGTCGATAAGACTGATAAGACCATATTCTTTATATGTAAACCTGCCTTCGTGAATTATCACGCCAAAGTCAAAATCGCCTTTTTGAACAGCGGGCATAATCTTGTCAAAGGAGATTGGAACTACATCCGGTTTTCCGGATAGATAAAGACCGAGCAACATGCATGCAGTAGTCCACATCCCCGGCACCGCAACTTTTTTTGTTTTGAGCTTTTTCAAGTCAAATCCGGGTCTCGCCACGACAATCGGCCCGCAGCCTCGTCCAAGGGCTGCTCCGCTGCGAAGGAGCACATATCTATCGAGAAGGTGACCAATGGCGGCAAAAGAGAGCTTTGAAATATCAAAAACCCCTCTCTTTGCACGCTGGTTCAGGGTTTCTATATCCGCAAGCTCGATCTTGAACGTAAGCCCAGCACAGTCAATCAGGTTATGAGCGAGCGCATAAAAAATAAATGTATCATTAGGGCAGGTAGAATAGCCAAGAGTTAAGGCTCTATTCATAGTTAATCTTTTTGAATAATTTTTAATCCACAGATTACATAGATTTTCGTGAATTGTTCGTTGTTAATTTCCCTCAACCAATCATCCTAATCATCCATTCATCCAATCATCCGATATTATTCCAGGCAAAACAGCGAATAAAAGCAAGAACAGCCAAAGCTCCTCTCTCAAAAGCAAGGGGAAGGTTCCACAAATCCATGTCTCTTTTTCCTACAAGGTTGCTTACAGAACGCATTTCCAAAAAAGGGATATCATAATATATTGCCAGGTGGGCAGCTCCTGATCCTTCCATACTTTCCATACATGGCCTGAACTGTTCATATAGATCTTTTGCTCTCTTATCTGTTGCTGTTATTGTTGAAGCGGTTATAAAAGGACCTTTTTTAACCGCAAAGACATCTTTTACGATTTTGAAAGCCGAATCCGCCAATTTATAATCAAGGGGGTAGCGGTTTTTTATATTAAGATTATAGCGCTCTATTAATGAAAAAGGAAGATCATTTAATGGCTGGTTCTCATTTTCAGGCTCTATTCCCAGGTGAATATCTATCTCTTCGGTCGCAATACCAATGTCTCCTGGTTCCAGGCCTGTCTCCCTGAAGGCTCCGGCACAGCCTGCCTGAATTATAAGAGATGGTCGCAAATCCTCTATTGATGCGCTTAAAGCCTGGACAGTGTTTACAAGCCCTGGCTCTGTAATCAGAATCTTAACGGATTTTCCTTCAATGTATCCTGAAGTAACTTCTCTACCCCCAATACTTGAAACAACAGGCCTTTCAACTCTATCAATAAGGCCTGACACTTCACTGTAAGTTGCTGCCACAATAATAATATGAAAATGCATAACTAAAAAAAATTGACTCCATTATTAAATTGACTCTTGACTATTGACTATTGACTATTTATTCCTTCAATTTTCAATATTCAATCGACAATATTCAATCCTGTGACCAATGACGCTTTGTATAATTTAGGAGATTATCTTGAAAAAAACAATCGAAAAAAGACTATTGGGACTTAGAAAATCCCTTTCAGACAAAAATATTGATACCTTTATGGTCATGGTAGAGGAAAATCGCCGCTACTTAAGCGGTTTTACAGCCCAGGATACCCAGTTTGACGAATCAGCGGGAGCTCTTTTTATAACCGATACAAAACTTATCCTTGCCACTGATTCACGCTACGAACTGCAGGCCGGCAATGAGGCGCCCCTTTACGATGTCGTTTGTTATAAAAAAGGGTTAGCCGGAGAGCTTTCCAATATCCTCCACACGTTAAAGACAAAAAAGCTCGGCTTTGAAAGCATACGCATGTCATATATGCAATATAAAAAAATATCTAAGCAGCTCAAGTCTGATGATCTGCGGGTCGAGCTTGTTCCAACGGACAACATTGTGGAAAATCTGCGTGTGATAAAAGAAGAAGCGGAAATCAAAAAAATAAAGAAAGCGCTTTCTATTGCCGAATCAGTCTTCACAAAATTTATAAGTACTGTTAAACCCGGCATGACGGAAAAAGAGGCCGCATGGGCCATTGAGAAAGGGATGCATGAAGCAGGTGCTGACTCTTTATCATTTCCATCAATTGTAGCCTCGGGCCCAAACAGCGCCCTGCCCCATGCAATACCGGGAGACCGTA
>DAOVDN010000056.1 GCA_030669465.1 Desulfobacterales bacterium
ACATTCCGGGTGCAACAAGTATCGCAATATTTTTTGCACGCCACATCTAAGTTACGTGCAAAATCATCATAAATCCTATAAATCCTGTCCAAAACATCCAGTTTTGCATCTAAGTTCATTTGCATGTCTCAAAATGGGCTCTGTTCAAACAGCTTGACTTAAGATGAGCCAATAAGTAATTTTGTAAAAGTTCAGCCACTAAGTCACAAAGGCACAAAAGAGGGATATGATTTGGGAATTGAGGGATTGAGGGATTGAGGGATTAAAATCAACAGAATATCTTTAATTCCTAAATTCCTAAATTCCTAAATTCGCAATTAAGCGAAGCGAATCCCTAAATTCCTCAAAAAGATGTTCTGTCAGGAGTCGTTCGCCAACTTAGTCTTGACACTTATCTGTAAATAGGTTAGCCAATTTAGCTTAACTTTTTTGTCGGCTTTTATCAGCCGGTTCAACAGACAGGATTTATTAGGATTATGGAAACAACGAGTAATATTATCAAGCAACGAAGAAAGAAAATTGCTGAATTAAAGAATAAGAATATTAATCTCTTTCCGAATGATTTTGTTGTATTGCATACAGTAAAGGATATCAAAGATGCAATAGAAGATTCACAGGATTCCGTTACAGAAGATAATCCCGTTTTTGTTGTTGCGGGTCGTATGATGGCTGTAAACCGGTTCGGGAAAGCATCCTTTATCAGGTTCAGGGACAGGACGGGACAACTTCAGGCATATGTGAGAAAAGACAATGTAGGAGATGAAACTTATGATCTCTTTAAACAGCTCGATATTGGAGATTTTGTCGGCTTAAAAGGAGGGATGTTCAAGACCAGAACAGGTGAGTGGACTCTTCTGGTTAATGAATTAAAACTTGTCTGCAAGTCGATAAGGCCTTTTCCGGAGAAATTTCACGGACTCAAGGATCCTGAAAAGCGTTATCGGAGGCGTTACCTTGATCTGATAATGAATTCAGATGTGCGCGATATATTTATAAAGAGGAGTAAAATAATTCAGGCAATACGTACATTTTTTCTTGGCCGGAATTTTATAGAGGTAGAAACTCCCATGATGCAGCCTATTCCAGGGGGAGCGGAGGCAGAGCCATTTATTACACATCACAATGCCTTAGGGCTGGATCTTTTTTTGCGCATAGCTCCTGAATTATATTTAAAGCGTCTTGTCATCGGCGGCTTTGAAAGGGTTTTTGAAATCAACAGAAACTTCAGAAATGAAGGGATTTCAACACGGCACAATCCTGAATTTACCATGCTTGAGTTCTACCAGGCGTATGCTGATTACAAGGACCTGATGGATTTGACTGAAGAGATGTTCAGTTATGTGACGCGTGAAGTTACAGGATCCACCTCAATTGTATATCAGGGTAATACCATTGATATGGGAGACAGATGGCGCCGAATGACTCTTTTTGGAGCTTTGGAGGAGATTGGAGGCATTGATGCAGATCTGCTTGAAGATAGGAAAAAACTTCTTGAATTTGCATCTTCGAAGGGGATAGCCATTACAAAGAAAGTATCCGCAAAAACCGGACGTCCTGGAAAGCTTATTACAAAGCTCTTCGATGTCCTGGTGGAGCCGAAACTGATACAGCCTACATTTATTACCGGATATCCGGTTGAGGTTTCCCCTCTTTCCAGAAGGAGTGACAGCGAGCCGGCCCTTACGGATCGTTTTGAACTTTTCATCGCAGGACACGAGATTGCCAATGGTTTTTCGGAGCTTAATGATCCGGATGAGCAGAAAGTCCGTTTTCTGCAGCAGGTAGCGGAGAGGGAAGCAGGTGACGAAGAGGCGCATTACATGGATGAAGATTATATAGAAGCATTGGAATACGGTATGCCGCCCACTGCCGGCGAGGGGATAGGAATAGACAGGCTTGTCATGCTTTTTACCGATGCTGCTTCTATCCGTGAGGTTATTCTTTTTCCGCACATGAAACCTGCAGGAGATAGAGCGTAGAGCAGGGCGACAGATACATGTCTTTTGAATTTTTCATAGGTGGCCGTTATCTCAGGGCCAAACAAAAAGAGAGCTTCATATCATTAATTACCATTCTTTCAATAGCAGGCGTAACGATAGGGGTTATGGCCCTGATCGTGGTGATTGCCGTCATGTCCGGCTTTGAATCTGATCTTAAGTCCCGTATACTTGGGATTGAATCTCATGTTGTGTTAATGCGCCACGGCGCCGGCTTTTCTGACTATCGCAGGATACTTGAATATGTGGAAAAGACTGATGGAGTTGAAGCAGCTACACCTTTTATTTTCACCCAGATCATGCTTCGTTCATCATCCGGGACATCCGGCGCTGTTTTAAGAGGAATAGACCCTGAATCAGCGGGACGGGTAATAAAGGTTTTAGAAAGTCTTTCTTTGCAAAATCTAAAGCGGATGAATTCCGACGTACGGCAATCAGCACCTGGCGCTGCGCCGGGTATTATTTTAGGCAAGGAGCTTGCTAACAACTTAGGCGTCATGAAAGGTGATAATGTTTACCTGATATCACCTCGGGGAATGATTTCTCCTATAGGGCATATTCCAGCAATGAAGCGTTTTAAGGTAGCAGGACTATTTGAGTCCGGTATGTATGAATATGATAGCTCTCTTGCTTACATACACCTCAAAGATGCACAAAAGATTCTGCGTGTTGGAGACTCTGTAACCGGCATTGAAGTGCGAGTTGATGATATTTATAATGCAAAGAATATTTCAGAAAGGATAATAGCGGATCTGAAGTTTCCATATTGGGCAAGGGACTGGATGCAGATGAATCGCAATCTCTTTTCAGCACTTAAGCTGGAAAAGACGGTTATGTTTATTATTTTAACCCTTATCGTTCTTGTTGCGGCTTTTAACATAGCAAGCTCGCTTATTATGATGGTAATGGAAAAGACCAGGGATATTGCCATATTAAAGGCAATGGGCGCAACGGATAAAAGCATTAGAAAGATTTTTGTCTTCAAAGGAATGGTCATAGGCTTTACAGGCACAATTCTTGGGGCATGTTTAGGGTCAGTAGCGTGTACATTACTTAAACACTACAAGTTTATTGAGCTTCCAAAAGATGTTTATTATATTTCTACCCTTCCTGTACGGCTTGAAGCTTTAGATGTTTTTTTGATTGCTTCTGCTGCAATGCTTATCTGCTTTTTAGCAACGCTCTATCCAGCACGCCAGGCATCAAGACTCAATCCTGTTGAGGCGATTCGTTATGGATGATAAAACCTGGATGATTGGTTGATTGGTTAATTAGATGATCGAGAATTCGGGTGGCATGGACAAACAAGTTTGTCCGTGTCTGAGGAAATTGGGAATTGGATAGAATTGAATCAACGAATCAACGAATCAACGAATCGATTTTCGAATCCTTTGATATCTGTTAGAGACCTTTACAAGAGTTTCAAAACCGGCGACACCCGTGTTGATATATTAAAAGGCGTAAACTTTGATTTAGATGCAGGAGAAACTGTAGCTGTTGTTGGGGCGTCCGGAATCGGCAAGTCTACTCTTCTCCATATACTTGGAACTCTTGACCGGCCTGATAGCGGGACTCTTTTGTTTCAGGACGAAGATGTTTTTCTTTTTGATAATGGAAAGCTGGCAAGATTTCGTAATGAATCTATCGGTTTTGTTTTTCAGTTTCATTATCTTCTTCCGGAGTTCAGCGCCATTGAAAATGTGATGATGCCGGCGCTTATTAAAGGAATGAGCAAGGATGGCGCAAGGATGGCTGCAGAGGCAATACTTGTCAGGATGGGGCTTAAAGATAGATTATACTACAGGGTAGGTAAACTTTCGGGCGGTGAACAGCAGCGGGTTGCTCTGGCAAGGGCTCTGGCTCTTAAACCCGCTATTCTTCTGGCTGACGAGCCTACAGGTAATCTTGATAGTAGAAACAGCGAGCAGGTTCATGACCTGCTCCTGGAACTGAACCGGGAATTTTGCATGACACTGGTTGTGGTTACACACAATATGGAACTTGCAGCATACATGTCACACAATGTGACCATTATTAACGGTCAACTGGTGGAGATAAGTTAAGGAATTCTTTATGTTAAAACGTTTGGTACTTCTGATAATCGCAATAACATGCTTTCTTCCGAATACCGTATATTCTCTGGAATCAGTCCGGGTTCTAATATTACCCTTTGAAATTTATTCAGTAAAAGAACTCTCATATCTGGAGGCCGAAATTCCAGCGGTAATCAAGAAGAATCTTGAGCGAGATGGCGCTATTGTATTGGATCCGGATGATTCTTTATGGAAAGAAAAGGCCGAAAGTATTAGTGGGATCAGAAATCTTGGCGTTAAGTGCGGCGCTGACTATGTTGTTTACGGAAGCTTGACCTGGATAGGTCAAAAATTTTCACTGGATGCAAAGATGATAGAATCTTTTGGAGAGGGTCTCCCAAATGTTTTTTTTGTGGAAGGAGAGGGCATAGAAAATCTTCCCAGCGCCGTGAACGGGCTTGCACGCGACCTTGGCATGAAGCTTTTTAAGCGGGAAAAGGTCGCCAGGGTAGTTGTTACCGGCAACAAGCGTATAGAGGTTGATGCCATAAAAAAGATTATTAAAACAAAACCAGGCGATATCTATCTTGCGAAAAGACTTTCCGAAGACCTTAAGGCTGCATATTCAATGGGGTATTTTGAGGATATCAGGGTCGAGACCGAAGATGCTCCGGAAGGAAAGGTCGTCATATTCAGGGTAAAAGAAAAACCGACTATCAGAGTAATCCGCATAAAAGGCAACAGGGTCTATAAAGATGAAGAGATCAAGGAGAGTTTGGATATAAAGACCGGCTCAATCCTGAATATTTTCAAGATACGTAGCAACATTAAAAGGATAGAGGAACTTTACAAGGATAAAAATTACCATAATGTCAGAATTTCCTATAATGTCCATCAGTTGGCGCAGAATCAGGCTGATCTTGAGTTTGTCATTGAGGAGGGTGAAAAGGTAAGAATAAAAAGGATAATATTTGAAGGGAACAAGGCTTATACCGACAAGAAACTGAAGGGAATGATGAAGTCGTCGGAAAAAGGCTTCTTTTCGTGGCTGACATCATCCGGTGAGCTGAATATGGAGGACCTGAACCAGGATGTTGCCAGGCTTTCCTCCTTTTATCATAATAATGGTTATATCCAGGCAAGAGTTGGTGAGCCCGATATTAAATATAAGGGCAATTGGATAGATATTACAATAAAAATTGATGAAGGACCACAATTCAAGGTCGGAAAGGTGGACATAGCAGGCGACATAGTCTTATCAAAAGGAGAATTGATAAAGAAGCTGAAGATTACCAGGGAAAAATTTTACAACCGTGAAGTTGTTCGAAATGATGTGCTTGTCCTTACTGATCTTTATTCTGATGAAGGTTATGCATATGCAGATATATTTCCCCGTATAGACAAAAATTTTGAAAACATGGTGGTCAATATTAGTTATGTTATTGAAAAGGGCAAACAGGTATATTTTGAAAAAATTATTATCAGCGGAAACACGAAGACAAGGGACAAGGTTATCCGCCGCGAGCTTAAGGTTTATGAACAGGAGCTTTACAGCGGGCGGCGACTAAAACGAGGAGTACGCAACCTCTATCGGCTTGATTTCTTTGATGGTATAAAGGTCGACACATCAAAGGGAAGTTCTGACGACAAGATGATCTTGAAAATCGATGTTACTGAAAAGCCTACAGGCGCTTTTAGTTTTGGAGGCGGGTACAGCAGCGTCGAAGATTTTTTTGTGATGACCTCCATTTCCCAGAGAAACCTTTTTGGGCGCGGCCAGATCCTTCAGTTGAAGGGCCAGTGGGGAGGCAGAACAAACAAGTATACATTAAGCTTCACCGAACCATGGCTGTTTGATATTCCCCTGTCAGCGGGTTTTGATCTGTATGACTGGAAAAAGGATTATGATACATACGACAAGGACAGTATGGGCGGCGGTATCAGGTTGGGCTACCCGGTTTATGATTTTACTCGGGCATACCTTTCTTATTCTTACGAAGAGGGTGATATTAGAAATGTTACTGAAGATGCCTCGGATTCCGTCAGGGAGATGGAAGGGACTAATGTGATGAGCAGTATATCCGCTGCGTTGCGCTACGATTCAAGAGACAGGATTTTTAATCCAACAGAAGGACAGGATCACAGCATTACCGTGAAATATGCCGGTCTTGGGGGAGATATAGGCTTTACCAAGTATTTAGCGGAAACAGGGTGGTATATACCTCTATTTTGGGATACTGTGGGCTTTTTGCATGCCAGGGGAGGATATGTCAGCGAGAGTCCCGGAAAGAAGCTTCCTGATTATGAAAAGTTTTATCTTGGGGGAATGAATTCATTGCGCGGCTTTGACTGGCATGATATAAGTCCCACGCGGGTCAATAAGGACGGCACGGTGAGCAAAATAGGCGGGGACAAATTTATACAGTTTAACATTGAATTTTTGATTCCTTTGATCAAAAAAGCAGGACTCGTTGGGGTTATATTTTATGATACAGGCGACGTATATGACACTGGTGAGAATATAGACTTAGGCACCATGCGGAAAAGCGCAGGATATGGTTTCAGGTGGTATTCTCCTATGGGTCCGATGCGTCTTGAAAATGGATATATACTTGATCCTGAGGAAGGAGAGAGCAAGGGCGGACGTTGGGAGTTTACAATGGGAGCAGCGTTTTAATTATATTATCAGAAATTTACAAACTCATTATGAGGTTAACTTGAGGCAGTGGACAATTAAATTTAAGAACGGCTGAAACTCACGCATAAGTGAGCGTAAAGAAAGAACTTAGAGCAATCCTTTCATAAAAAGCTTGCCAAAGCCGGCATTATCCGACTCATAGAAAATTTTATTCAGTCGTCGTTCTTTCTTAACGCTCCCTAATACGCTCAAACAGTCAGCCGTTTTAAATCTAAGTGCCCACTGCCTCAAGTT
>DAOVDN010000152.1 GCA_030669465.1 Desulfobacterales bacterium
CCGCTCACACGCAAATGTATCCGTTTCACGCCAAGTTCACGCAGAGCCTTTACCCTTGTTTTAACTGTGGTGCCCCTTATTATCGAATCTTCAATTATTATGATATCCTTATTTTTGAGGAGCTCTTTCACAGGATTCAGCTTTACCCTTACTCCAAAATCCCGCATGCTCTGGGTTGGTTGTATAAACGTTCTTCCCACATAGTGATTACGTATCATGCCCATCTCAAATGGAATCCCCGACTCTTCGGAAAAACCTAAAGCCGCATAAGTTCCGGAATCAGGAAAAGGCATTACCAAATCGGCATCAACATGAAATTCTTTTGCAAGGCGCCTTCCGTGAGCCTTCCTTATCTGATAAACATTCTGCCCGAATATTGTGCTGTCAGGTCTTGCAAAGTAGATGAATTCAAATATACAAAAAGCTCGCTTTGCGGGATTTGGCGACTTTATGCTTCTTATCCCGTCTTTGCCTATAATAACTATTTCTCCCGGATCAAGTTCACGCACAAACTCAGCCTCAACAAGGTCAAGAGCACATGTTTCCGATGCCAGCACATAGCGCCCGTTCAGTTTTCCAAGACAGAGAGGTCTGAAGCCGTTCGGATCCTTTATCCCGATCACCTCTCCATTGCTTGTAAGCATGACAAAAGAAAATGCACCTTTTAGTCCGGATACTGTATTAATAATCGCTTGTTCAAATCCGAATTTCAGATTTTTTATAAAAAGATGCAGAAAGACTTCACTGTCCATGGTTGTCTGAAAAATTGAGCCTGCCTCTTCGAGCTCATTTTTCAGGATGTGTGCATTTACAAGATTGCCGTTATGGGCGATAGCATATGATTTTTTTCTGTGATGGACAACAAACGGCTGGGCATTGGAGAGTATTGAGCTTCCTGTAGTGGAATAACGCACATGTCCTATGGCGCTCCCCCCCTCTAGTCGTTCCAGATTGGTCATGTCAAAAACATCTGACACAAGTCCCATGCCCTTATGTTCTACAATTTTTTTGTCCCGGGCAATAGCTATGCCGGCGCTCTCCTGTCCCCTGTGTTGAAGAGCGTACAGACCGAAATAGGTCAGTTTTGATGCTTCACGGTGTTTGTAAATGCCAAACAGTCCGCATGCCTCACGTGGTTTGTCCGGGTTTCTGGTTGCTGGTTTCAAGAAATATACTCCTGAATAGATTTTACAGAAAGTTTCTTTTTAATAAGCGCTGTAATGCCTCTGCACATGGCTGTGGCTCCTGCTATTGTCGTAGCATAGGGAGTGTTGAATTTTAAGGCAGCGCGCCTGATCATGTACCCATCACGTTTTATTTCGCCTCCCAGACCGGTATTTATAACGAGCTGGATATCATTGTTCTTTATTGCATCCACAACATGAGGACGGCCTGAGGATACCTTGTTTACCATTTTATTAAGTATACCACAATCTTTTAAGAAAAGGGAGGTTCCGCGGGTTGCCATGATTTTGAACCCAAGGTCGGAAAATTGAGATGCTACCGGAAGAACTGCCTTTTTGTCACGGTCTTTTACACTGATAAAAACAGTGCCGGAAACAGGCAGGTTCTGCCCCGCTCCAAGTTGCGCCCTGGCATAAGCAGACCCGAATTTAGAACCTATTCCCATGACCTCTCCTGTTGATTTCATCTCCGGTCCAAGAAGTGTATCAACACCAGGAAACCTGTTAAAAGGCATAACAGCTTCTTTGACCGAAACATGAGAAGGGCTTGCTTCCCTGGTAAGACCAAGGTCTTTTAGAGTCCGGCCTAGCATCACTTTTGTGGCAAGCCTGGCAAGAGGTATGCCTGTGGCCTTGCTGACAAACGGGATTGTTCTGGAAGCCCTGGGATTAACCTCCAGAACAAAGAGCCGGTTATCCTTTATTGCATACTGCACATTCATCAAGCCCACAACATTCAGTTCCGATGCCATGGCCTTTGTAGCGCTCGCTATCTCATCAAGACAAAAAGAATTTAAGCTGTACGGAGGAATGACGCAGGCTGAGTCACCTGAATGAACGCCGGCCTCCTCGATATGTTCCATGATGCCGCCGATTATGGTTGTTCTTCCATCTGAAATGGCATCCACATCAATTTCAACGGCATCTTCCAAAAACTTGTCGATTAGTACCGGATGTCCCGCAGATGCAATGATTGCAAGCCTTGTAAAATTTATAAGATCTTCCCGGTCGTAAACTATTTTCATGGCCCTTCCCCCGAGCACATAGGAAGGTCGCACAATTACAGGGTATCCGATTCTTTCCGCAACAGCCACTGCCTCCTGGACATTCACGGCAGTGCCGTTTTCCGGCTGAACAAGCCCTAATTTTTTTAACATGGCCTGGAAAAGTTCCCGGTCCTCAGCACGATCAATGCTTTCCGGCTGAGTACCGAGAATAGGAACACTTGCCTCGTGCAGTGGAGCAGAAAGATTAAGCGGCGTCTGTCCTCCAAACTGAACAATAACACCTGCCGGCTTTTCCGTCTCCACAATATGGAGTACATCCTCTTTTGTAAGCGGCTCAAAATAGAGCTTATCGGATGTATCATAATCAGTGCTCACAGTCTCGGGATTGCTGTTTACCATTATGCTCTCAACCCCCTCTTCTTTTAGCGCAAATGAGGCATGAACACAACAGTAATCAAACTCAATACCCTGACCGATCCTGTTCGGACCGCCGCCTAAAATCATCACCTTTTTTCTACATGAGACCCTTGCTTCGTTTTCCGTCTCATATGTAGAATAGTAGTAAGGTGTTACTGCATTGAATTCGGCTGCGCAGGTATCGACAAGCTTATAGACAGGCCGTATACCGAGGCCTTTGCGACGTCTTTCTATCCTGGCTTCATCAGAACCCGTTAAATATGCAATCTGTTTGTCTGAAAAGCCTAAAGATTTTGCCTTTCTTAAAAGCTCTTCGGAGATCTCCTTTCCACCCCTATTAATTTCTTCTTCAAATTCTACTATCTGCTTGATCTGATACAAAAACCACGGATCAATACGAGTTAATTCATAAATGGATTGAATTGACATCCCACTTAAGAGTGCGTAGCGCAAGTAAAAAATCCTCTGTGAATTGGGGGTTGCCAGTTTTTGTTCGATTTCAGACAATGTCGGCGCTTTTCCATTTTTGTCGATAAGATCCTCTCCATCAGCACCAAGGCCATATCTGCCTATCTCAAGGGATCTCAACCCCTTTTGAATGGCTTCTTTAAATGTTCTGCCGATGGCCATTGTTTCGCCGACAGATTTCATGGACGTGGTAAGATAATCCTCGGTTTCAGGAAACTTTTCAAATGTCCAGCGCGGTATTTTGACCACGCAGTAATCGAGAGCCGGTTCAAAAGATGCAAGGGTTTCCCCTGTAATATCGTTGGGAATTTCGTCAAGCGTATATCCCACGGCCAGCTTGGCCGCTATCCTGGCAATCGGGTATCCGGTAGCCTTGGAGGCAAGAGCGCTGCTGCGCGAAACCCTTGGATTCATCTCGACCACGATCATTTCTCCGTTTTCAGGATTTATGGCAAACTGGACATTTGAGCCGCCTGTATCAACACCTATCTCCCGCATAATCGCAATAGACGCATCCCTCATCCGCTGATATTCCTTGTCGCTGAGCGTCTGGGCAGGGGCAACCGTAATGCTGTCACCTGTATGTATCCCCATCGGATCCATGTTTTCAATGGAACATATAATGACAACATTGTCATTTTTGTCCCGCATAACCTCAAGCTCGTATTCCTTCCATCCTAAAACAGATTCCTCAAGCATTACCTGCCCGATCAGGCTTGCTTCCAGGCCTGATTTCGCCAGTCTTTCCAGGTCTTCCGGATTATATGCAACGCCTCCTCCTGTTCCCCCAAGGGTAAAGCTCGGGCGAATGATGATCGGGTATCCGATTTCACCGGCAACAGCCCTGGCTTCTTCCATATCCTTTGCAATGCCGCTTTCAGGTATGCGAAGCCCTATTTTATTCATTGCATTACGAAAAAGATCCCTGT
>DAOVDN010000170.1 GCA_030669465.1 Desulfobacterales bacterium
TTAAAACTGGGTTTTAAGCATGCGAATGCTTAAAAGGGCTTCAGCTCCTGAAACCGGACCCATCGGATCGAACTCTCCTGTTGTAAGATCTTTAGCCACCATTATACCTCGGGTGGTGCAGACCATTACTGCATTAAAAAACGGAAGATCGTTCCTCAGGTCAGGAAACGCTGATACGCTGCCTATAAACCTGGTAGCCAACTCATCGACTCCGGTAATTTTTATCAGTATATCCTCTATCATCATCGCATATTCTGCGCGGGTTATGGTTTTATACGGTTTATATGTATGGTCGGGAAATGGTTGAAGCCCTTTAATCCCGATTGCAATTACAGCATCGATATCGGCTTTCAGCACATGATCCTCAATGTCTGTAGCAGGAGGAACTTTTACGTACGTTCCTGTAACAAATTTCTTTTCCGGGCTTTTATATGAAGTGTCGAATTTCTTTTGCGTCTTTTTTGAAAAGAGTTCATCAATCTTTAATTCCTCAATAAAAAGAGCCGCGACATCCGCGCGCGTTATCTTTTCGACAAGAGCGATCTTTTTCCCGGCTTTTGAACCCGGCATTGCTCTTTCGATTTTCTGGATAAGTGCATATTCCTTATCAGCTTCTTCAATGCATCCTTTGTCAAGTTCGAGTACCATGACAAACTGGCTTGCAGCCTCACGGAAGTTATAGGATATTTTATAGGCTATACCCATGTAAAAATACGGTTCCGGCGAGTCAGAGGAGATGGTTACAGCTTTATTAAACCTGGCTTTTACTTTTTTCAGCCATTTTTTTTCCACCTTTTCTCCGCCCATAATATAAAGCCGCATATATCCTACATTGGCCGCTATTTCTTGCTCATTCCCCCTGGCATATTTTTCTGCATTTTTCATGCTCTCCAAACCTGCTATAAAATCGCTCTTGTAACCACAAACAAGTCCGAGGCCGACATAGGCGGGCGAATGTTTTGGGTCCAGCTCTTTTGCCCTGTTAAACTCACGAAATGCAGCATCAATCTTCCCGGATTTTAACAGCTTTATTCCATTTGTTACATGGTGCTCAGGGGTATCGAGTTTTGCTTTTGGCACCATTGCTTTTGGACCGCATGCAAACAAAAAAAGCATACAGACACCTGCCACGACAAAAGGTATTTTTCTAAAAAACATGACCTCCTCCTTTGTAAAATAATTGAGCTAATCTACTACAATCATTACACGGCACTTTTTCAGGAATGAAAGATGTTCGGAAGCGCTTCGAAGCCTGGAAGCATCTGCATTGCTGATAACTATATCGGAATTTCCGGGACCTTCGGTTTTTAGCCCTTTTACTGTTAAAGGATTATCTGTAACCCTTGGATTGTTCTGAGCCGCTGCAATCTCCTTTGCATATCCGCTCATCCCCTGCTGCACGGCAAATTCACGACTGACGAAAGCCGATCCGTAAACTTCCTGTCCATTTTCGTCCAGTATTTTTGGGGCCATTGCAGGCCTTACGTTAATACCCTTTGCATCGACCACAAGCCCTGTAAGGATATCCGGAGCGGGTTTAGAAATTGAAATAGAAGGTTCAACAGGGAGAGATGGAGGTGTTTCCTTAGCAGGAATTACAGGCCTGATAGATTCTACCTGCTTGATTTCCTTGGGGAGAAGAAGCTGAGCAAAACCACCGTGCAGGCTCATCTGCATTGTAACTTCCACTGTTCCGTCTGATAGATATTCCTGCTTAACAACCTGGGCTCCTTTTACCATACCATCGACTTTGGACATAATTATATCGCTTTCAACAACATAGTTTTCGACTGTTGTAGTTGAATCGATTCTAACCCCTTTTGTAACTTCAAGAAGGTTACGCATAGCATCCAGCTTTGCAGCCCTTAAAGCCATCGGGCGTGCCTGTGGTTTGCCATAATACTTTTCAGGAGGAGCTCCGATCCCTTTGGCTTGAATAATTCCCCTGGTCCAGTTGATGCTGCCATTTGCCTTCTGTTCAACAAGCTCCTGCCATTGCTCGCAATATCCTGAAGCAGGAACAAGAAGCAAAGCAACAAGCGCTATAGCTAAAATTGAATTCTTTTTCATAATACCTCCTTTAGATTGAAGATTGTCGATTGAAGATTGTCGATTGAAGGAATAAATCTTAAATCAACAATCTTCAATCAATTTTTACCCTCAGCCATACTTTTTCAAATAATACTTTGCCGCTTTGTTGCCCGGATTTATATTGAGCCGTTTAGCTTTTTTTAATCCAATCCGGTTCAACCTTTAATTGATCGATTTGCCGGCAAAGTTCCGCCTGGAGTTTTTCGATGTCTCATCTCCTACGCCCATACCTCAGACAAATCTATCTTTAACCCTTCAAGAGCCTTGCTTTCAAGAGTATCATTTTCAGTCAGATATTCCGGCTTGCCATATTTTACTCCCTCAAGGCGATAGATCATGACATACTTTGCATCGGGATTAACAATCCAATATTCTTTGATGCCATGCTTTTCATAAAGAAGTAGTTTCTCGGTATGATCTTTATAGGATGTAGAGGGGGACAATATCTCGACCGTAATATCGGGCGCGCCAATACATCCCCGTTTATCAAGCTTATTTTGGTCACATACGACAACAATATCCGGCTGCACAACGGTTTCTATCTCTTTATCGGCCTCATCTTTACTTTCTGCAAGTCGTACATCAAAAGGAGCCGCAAAAGCCTTACACTGTTTATCCTTTAGAAAATCATACAATATGCCTGACAATTTAAAAGAAATGCCCTGATGCTCAGTACTCGGCGCAGGAGACATATTATAGGCCACGCCTTCTATTATCTCCCATCTCTCATCATCAGGCCAGGAGAGATAATCTGCATAACTAAATTTTTCGTTTAATTTTTCATTTAACTTTTTAGCTAATGGGGCCATTTTTTCACCTCAAGGAAAAACACAGGGGTATTAAGGACAACATTTTAACCCGACCCTTTTGAGAAGTTGCCTTTTTGATCTATAAAAAATACCGAAATTTCCTTCCTCACCTTTCGGTTCCTAGCTTTCAGCTTTGAGCATTGAGCTAACTTCAGCCATACTTTTTCAAATAATACTTTGCCGCTTTGTTGCCTGGATTTATATTGAGCGTCTTTTTCCAGTATCTTATCGCATCTTCTCTTTTTTCTGATTTAAAAGCATCCCATGCAAGGTCATTATATGCCTTGGCAAGATTTAAAATAGCATCCCTGTCACTGCTGTTTATTTTCAGGGTATTTTTCCACTGGTTTATGGCGATTTGGGCATTGCCTTGATTATAATATATCCATCCGATTTCATTGATTGCTTTTGTGTATGAAGACTTGATTTCAAGCGCTCTTTTGTATTCAAGCATTGCATTAGCTATCATATCCACATTATG